>DDBM01000233.1 GCA_002333125.1 Moraxellaceae bacterium UBA2032
GGACTGGTACGATTAATTTCGTCAGCAAGTAATACTTGGGTGAAAATAGGCCCTGCGCGAAAACTGAACTCTTGCTCGGCAGGATTAAAAATTGACACGCCGATAATGTCGGCAGGTAACATATCACTGGTAAATTGCAGACGTTGATAACTCAAGCCGAGGGTACGTGCCAATGCCTCCGCCAAAGTCGTTTTACCCATCCCCGGTAAGTCTTCAATGAGCAAATGACCTTTGGCCAAAAAACAAGCGAGCGACAGTTTAAGTTGTTGATTTTTACCTAAAATTACTGCGCCTAAGGCAGTAATGACAGGCTGTACGGCGGAGGTCATACCAGCTTCCCTTATTATTTTTACAGGTGCTAACCTTAACACTAGAAAGTTGACTGTGGGAATGTGATAAACGGTGAATTTATTATTGATTCGTTATTTTTAATAGGGTGATGGGGATAGTGGGGCAAAAGATTTTTTGCCCCTACTGGTTTTTTCTGAGAGTCATCGGNNCCATGCTGCATATCTTCTGAATATAAAATACGACACTGTGCTAATAATGCCGCAGCGACAATCATCGAGTCATACACCGAAAAATGATAACGCTCAGCGAGTGTAAGACCTTGTGCGTGTGTTTCAACCGTTAATGGCTGAACCGTACACAGTGACTGTATCAGTGCTAAAAAAGTGTGTATTTCAGGCCACGACAGTTTAATTTTACGTCGTAATACTTGTGTCACTTCATTGAGTACTTGCACACTAATCATTACGCCTTTATTCAACACTACTTCGGCTTGGTCAGCTTTTTGGGCATCTTGGGACAGCAAATACAACAGCACATTGGTATCTGCAAACAGCTTATCTTTCATTCACTTCATCTCGGTCAAAATGAAAGTCCGCAGGTAATCTGCCTCTAAATTGGCGTAATTTATGGAGCAACTCTTGGTTGCTGGGCTTTTTACTGATTTCAAAGAGACGCGTATCGGCAATTTTAATCTCTATGTCATCGCCTTCGCTTAACGCTAAAGCCTCAATGACAGCAGCAGGTAAACGCACCGCAAGACTATTACCCCATTTACACACTTGCATGGCTGCACCCCAAAAGATATACATTTATATTAAGTATATCTTTTATTGTTTTTTTGTCTAGTATTGATTATTTGCCTTCTACTATCGCTATTTCTTCGGGGGTTAGGCCGTACAATTGATAAACCCGTTGGTCTATTTCGTTGTCTGTTTGGGTAATTTGTGCGCTGAGTGCTTGGGCTTTTTGTTTGTTTTCTTCAAACAGGTCTATCCAGTTAAATTCATCTTTTCTGGTTAAGAGTTTGCCTTTGACTGTTTTAATGGCTTTGTTTAGCTCAAGGATAAAGGTTGAAAAATCAAGAGTGTGCCAGTTGACGAGTTTGGTACTGAGTTTTTCTAGGTGATATTGTTGGGCAAAATAGGTGGTAAATTTTGTGGAGAGGGTTTGTAGGTTTTTGTTTGAGGCCAAAATAACATCTACTAACAGAATAATATTACGCTGATTTTCTGTATATTTAATCGGTAACGCTCTAATATCACTTAACGTTAATTGTGAAAAATCATCTTTCGCCGCACTCGAAGAACCTTTAGTTTTCAAAAATGACATCAAACGGCTGTTAATGATTGCTAATAAGTATTTTAGTGAGTATTTACTATCCATCGCTTTCACAACATAAATATCTTTTTTGTTCACGAAATCATCTTGCGTAAATGTTGCCAACAGACGAAACTTTCTACTTATCAAACGCCTTACAAGGATTCTATCACCGCAAAACCATTCAGGACTATTCGGTTTTTCTTTCAGATTTTCACCATACTTCACCCAAGAATAAGCCTCCCTTATTTCATATCTATAAGCATCACCTACAAAAACTTTTTTCAACCCTTCGCTTTCGCTGTGAAAAAAATCCTCTGTGGCTGCTAAAATACCTCTTATTGAACTAGAAATATCACCCAGTAAAACCACATCTTGCCTAACTTTTGCATCTAAAGAATAAAAATATGGATTAGTGACAAAATTAAGACTGGCTGAATTCTCCCAGTTATCACTATATAATTGATGTAATTTCGATGTGTTTTTTATATCATATAGCTCTTTGAAATTGACAGGATATTCATAAACCAGTGACATATATGCAGCAGCATTAATTTTGTTTTTTAGTATATAAATACCCGTATCAACATAGGCATCACTAAAAGTGTTATATGGCAATTTAATGGCAATAGAAATATCTGCACGCCTCTTAAAAAAGTTTCTTAAAAAAAAGTAATTATCTCCAGTTTGCCATGATACAGGCGTTATAAAACCAAGAAGGCCATATTCTTTTATTAGGTTAATAGATAGCTCAAAAAAGGCAGCATATATTTCTTGATTTCTCTCGCATGAAGCGTACTTGTGCAATAAACGTTTCTTTTCTACTTCTGAAAGTTTTGCACCATAAGGAGGATTTCCTATCACCACATCAAAGCCTCCCTTAGCAAACACTAACGGAAACTCTTTCTGCCAATCAAACGCCTTATCACCCGCCACACTCGCATCATCAATCAACGAATTACCACACTTTATATGATGACTTAACGACGTTAACTTACGATTCGGCATCGCCGTTCTTAGCCACAACGACAACTTAGCAATCTCCACACTCTCCTCATTAATATCTACACCAAACAAGTTATTTTCTAAGATGCTGTTTTCTACATCAAAAACCAAACTAGAACCCGTTAGCTTCCTCTCTAACTCCGCCACCCAACGATGCTCTGCAATCAAAAACTCTAACGCCTGATTTAAAAATGCCCCACTGCCACACGCAGGATCAACAATCGTTAATTGTAATAGCCAAGACTTGTAAGCATTCAGCTTATCTAACAAGCCCTTAACAATAATAATATTATCTGCTTCTGCTTTTGTTTTTGTTTTCTTTTTAATGTGAGGAACAAGTCTAAAAAAATACTCCTCTTCATTAATTTCTAACTTTTTCTTTTCCTCGATGCATAATGCGCCAATCGTATTTTCAACAATATATTTAGTAATATAACGTGGTGTATAAAAAATACCGTCTTTTTTACGCTTTGTGACTCTATTTGCATCAGGCGTGGCAATTGTTGCCTCTAACTCTTCTATTTCACTTAAACTATGTTCAAAAATATGTCCTAAAATGTTTACGTCAATTTCACTATCGTAATCATAATCACTTAATGTGGCACAAGAGCGATACAAAATATCATCATCTATGATTAAGTTATCAATAATATCATCGGGTGAAAATAACCCACCGTTATATGCAAATATTTCGTGGGTTGGACTTTTAAAGCCAAAATTCAAATAATAAAAATAATTTTTGAAACGACTGTACAAAGGCTGAATTGGTGTCAGTGGGTCATTTTTTAAGGCGTTCCATTGATTCAAAATACTGCGTACTGAATTAGCAGGAATTAGTAATTTGTCTTCGGCAAAAAACAAAAATAAAAAACGGTCTAATAGTTTTTGTGTTTTTTTGAATAAAATTAATTTATCAATCTGCGGATTAGAAGATACTAAATTTTGAAACAACTCTTTTCTAAAAGAAGAATATTCAGCATATAGCTTTTTAGTAATATTTTCTTCCTCCACTAAAGAAGATGCTTTGAGTGTTGCAGGCAAATCAGAAAGTAAGCTATTTTTGTGCAGCAATAAATACAAAATATTGAAATCTTTTTCGGTTAACGTAAATAAATTCCACTCCATAAAATCAATAGCATTATCAATATAAAAACGCAACTTCTCAAAATTAGAGGTAATTACATAACGACAATGAGACTGATTATTTTTATAACCAAAAGCTTGAATTTCTATATTATCTAAATCCGTGACTTTCGTGCCTTTTAATTCAATAACAGCTTTTACTTGTTTATGATTATCTAAAACTGCACCATCGGCTTTTTTTGCACCTTTTTGATTTTTATATTCCGTTGTTAAATTATAATGCGCTTCTGGATTAATGGTATAACCCAACACATTAACAAATAACTCACGCAAAAATCCTTCTTGAAATTGCTCCTCCTTGGCTGCGCGGATATTTGTCTGAATCGTTGGCTGATGAAAATAAGCCGTAAATTTTTGATAGGCTTGACTAATGAGTGCATGATCTAAGGTTTGTAACTGCTTTTTAAGAATCACTTGTTGAAAGAGTGACATATTATTTTTCTATCCTTGTTGGGTTTACTGTCGGTAAATGGGTGCAATCATGCACCCCTACGCCTTCACGTTCGACTAAGAGGCAGCAGAAAGCTAGCCCATATTGGCAAAACCACGTAAANNGTAATGGTGGTTTTTGCATCGCCTAAATTAGCGGTAATTGACATGATTTTGGTGCCGTCAATAAATCGCCATGCCCCTTCACGCTCGCCTTTCACCACAAAGGACAATACACCACCAAAGGCACGTTGTTGTTTGGCAGCTAACTCATGTTGAGGATGACTAGGCAAGCCTGAGTAGTTCACCTGCTCAACTTGNNCGTAAGGTTTCTAAGCCTTTGAGAAATATCCACGCGTTAAACGCACTCATACTGGGGCCACAAGTCCGCACCACACCATACACTTCTTCGACTAATTTATGACTGCCAACCACCGCACCACCTAAAGCGCGTCCTTGACCGTCTAAATATTTAGTTGCCGAATGAATAATTAAATCTGCGCCCAACGCGAGCGGCTTTTGCAAGGCAGGCGTACAAAAGCAATTGTCCACCGCCAACAAAATACCGTGTTGATGCGCCAAATTTGCCAATGCAGCAATATCTGCTACTTCACAAATCGGATTACTGGGCGTTTCTAAAAAGAATAATTTGGTACTCGGCTGAATGGCAGTCCGCCACTCTTCTAAATCCGTTAACGAGACAAACGTCGTCGTTACACCCAATTTTTTCAGGTACTTTTCAAACAAGACGTTGGTTGTACCAAAGACTGCACGCGAACAGACAACATGATCGCCTGCTGACAAAAAAGCTAAAGCTGTTGCTAAAATAGCCGCCATGCCCGAACTGGTGGCAACNNGAATAAATATTGCCCGCTTCTGTGCCACCAAATCGTGCCGCAGCATGGGCGGCACTCTCAAAAACAAACGACGAGGTTAAAAACAACGCTTCACTGTGTTCACCTTCGTTGGTACGCGCACAACCTGCACGCACGGCTAAGGTATCAAACGCAACTTCTGCCCAAACATCATCGTTTACTTCGGGGGACATGACAGACTCCTTAGTCTTGATCCTGCACGTTAGCTAACTCAATGGTGACATTTTCAACTTGCTGTACTTTACGCTTAGCACCATCGTTACGCGACTTGGCTAAACGGTCTAAATAGGCATCATCAATATCACCCGTAATATATTGGCCGTCAAATACCGAACAATCAAACTGTTCAATATCAGGATTACCTTCACGCGCGGAGGCGATTAAGTCGGATAAATCTTGATAAATTAAGCCATCAGCACCAATCAATTGGCAAATTTCTTCGGTAGTATTGCCATGCGCAATCAGTTCCGACTTGGCAGGCATATCAATACCATAGACATTGGGGAAACGTACAGGCGGAGCTGCCGAAGCAAAATAGACTTTACGTGCGCCAACATCCCGCGCCATTTGAATGATTTCTTTACAGGTTGTGCCACGAACAATCGAATCATCCACTAACAACACGTTTTTGCCGCGAAATTCTAAATCAACGGGGCTTAGTTTTTGCCGTACCGACTTTTTACGCTGGCTTTGACCCGGCATAATAAACGTACGACCAATATAATGATTTTTCATAAAGCCTTCACGATATTTCACGTTGAGCTTATTGGCCAACTCTAGCGCAGCAGTACGACTGGTATCGGGAANNACGACATCAATGTCATGGTCTTCACCCCACTCCCGCTTGATTTTCATCGCCAGTTTTTCGCCCATGCGTAACCGTGATTTGTACACTGAGATATTATCAATGCGCGAGTCTGGACGGGCAAAATACACATATTCAAAAATACAGGGCGCAAAAACGACGTTATCCGCACATTGGCGGCTAAACATTTCACCCTCATTATTGATAAATATGGCTTCACCGGGTGCTAAGTCTCGGACAACTTTAAAACCTAATGCCGTAATGGCTACCGACTCAGAGGCAATAATGTATTCTTTACCTTCTGCTGTCTCGCGTTCGCCATAAATAATCGGACGAATGCCATTTGGGTCTCTAAAACCTAATAGGCCATANNTCAGAATCGGTGTTGATGTGGCGTAAATCGCTACGGAATAAATCTTTGGCAATTTCATCGGCATTGGTTAAATTACCGTTATGCGCCAAGGTCACACCGTAGGGTGAGTTAACATAAAAAGGCTGTGCTTCAGCAGAACTCGACGAGCCTGCGGTGGGATAACGCACATGACCAATACCAAAATTACCAATCAAACGCAGCATGTGACGGGTATGAAAGACATCTCGCACCATACCGTTATCTTTACGCAAAAATAAACGACCATCGTGAATAGTCACAATGCCAGCGGCATCTTGGCCACGATGTTGTAATACGGTCAACGCGTCATAAAGAGCTTGATTGACGGGCGACTTACCAGCAATGCCGACGATACCGCACATAGTTCACCTCAATGTTGGCTGGATTTAGGAATAATAATCGGTGTTTTAGGTAACTGATGCACTTGCTTTTTAACCTCGTCGGTAAATTGCTGGGCGACAGGCACATAAGGTAATAAGGCATTCGGAAATGTGGCTTCTTGCCACCACGCATCATTCTTGAGGAAAGGCGCGAGTAGATTAATCACTAATAAAACAATCAGTAAACCACGCGCTGCACCAAAGCCTGCACCCATTAATTTATCCACAGGATTTAAGGCTAAGGCTTTTAATAAGCTGTGTAGTACTAAAGCAATCAGATAACTGAGCAACACCATGCTTAAACACAACACTAAAAAAGCCACCGCTTTTTGTAATGAAGGCGTTTTAATTAACGGTGCTAATACATGGGCAAACGATTGATAGCCGTTAATTGCAACAATAAAGCCCATCACCCAGCCCATCAACGCCAATGATTCTCGGACTAAACCACGGGTGAAGCCTTTCCATAACGAAAGTGCAATCACTGCCAAAATAACAAGATCAGCTATCGGCATAACACGGGGTATCTCTTAGATAAAGGAGGCGAACTGGGCGAATAAATTCGCCCCTACTGTGTTGCTTTAATAGCCTGTACGGCATCTTGAATTAATGCAGGGCCATTATAAATAAACCCTGTATAAATTTGCACCAAACTCGCGCCTGCAGCCATTTTATCAGCGGCACTGACACCGTCCATAATCCCACCAACACCAATCACGGGAATTCGACCATCAAGTGCTTGACACAAACGCGCCAAGGTATAATTAGACAAGGCTTTCAATGGTTTACCACTTAAACCACCAGCTTCATTGGCTAAACTTAGGCTTTCAATACCTGCTCGGCCAATAGTGGTATTCGTGGCGATCACACCATCAATACGATGTTCAACCAATTGCTCAGCGATGTATTCAATATCTTCATCTTGGAGGTCTGGCGCAATTTTCACCGCTAATGGCACATAATGACCATGATGCGCGGCTAAGCGTGCTTGGCATGCTTTCAGTTGTTGCAGTAAATCTGAAAAAGCACTACCCGTTTGCAAAGAGCGTAGTCCTTGGGTATTGGGTGATGAGATATTGACCGCAACATAAGAGGCGTATTCATATACTTTTTCTAAGCAATGAACATAATCTTCGGCGGCATTTTCGACAGGAGTCGTCGCATTTTTACCGATATTGATGCCTAACACACCATCAAACTTTGCTTTTTTGACTTGCTCAACCAAATGGTCTACGCCTAAATTATTAAAACCCATGCGGTTAATAATGGCTTGAGCTTCAGGAATACGAAATAAACGTGGTTGAGGATTACCGTCTTGAGGGCGAGGCGTTACTGTACCGATTTCGATAAAACCAAAACCGAGAGCCGCTAAGGCATCAATATAATCGCCATTTTTATCCAAACCTGCGGCTAAACCGACGGGATTAGGAAAGTCTATACCCATTACCTGAACAGGCTGGCTAGGTGTTGAATAGAATAACTTAAGTAAACCGAGCGTCTCACCAATCGCTAAACTGCGTAACGCCGCATGATGCGAAGCCTCTGGCGACAGTCGAAACAGTAACTGTCGAATAAGCGAATAGAACATAACAAATCCCAGCCAAGCGCAAGGTGGGAGATTATACAC
>DDBM01000228.1:0-12692 GCA_002333125.1 Moraxellaceae bacterium UBA2032
TGTCCGACAAAGAATTGCAATTCGATTAAGTTTATTAGAGCTGTTATGTGAGCTAATATTTAAAATGGAGTACACATCATAAATATCGGGATTTTAAATAACAACGCATTAAATTTTACAAGGACATAATAATGAAAACAGTGATTTTTTACATAGTATTGTCGGTTTGGTCTGCGTCTAGCGTGTGTTATGCCAATGATGACACCAATTTACAACAGCGAGTCTCTGCCTTAGAAGCGGAATTGGCTAAATTAAAAGCCAAGCCCGTATTAACTAAAGTGGATGGTGGTTTACGCGCACAAACGGCCGATGGAAGTAGTAAGTTTCGTTTTGCAGGGCGTGTACAAGCAGATTATGCTTTTTACGATAAAGACCTTAAAGATTTAGGTAGTGGCAGTGAGTTACGAACATTACGTTTAGGCTCGCGCGGTACATTAGCTCCTAATTGGGATTATAAAATGGAGGCTGATTTTACAACGGGAGGAGGCGTACGTGTTACCGAGGGCTATGTAGCATACAAGGGTATGCAAAATACCATGATTCAAATAGGTAATATTTTTGAGATGTATGGTTTAGAAGAATACAGCAGCTCGGTAGATACCACTTTTATGGAACGCTCGGTGGCGGTAGATGCCTTTGTGCCTGATTATAACCAAGGTATTGCTTATATGCGTTGGGATGAAGCTTATAGTTTTAGTACAGGTTTGTATGGGGATTCAACCAATAATGCCGCTTCAAGCCTTAACGAGTCAGCAGGAACATCCGCACGTTTAGTATTTGCGCCATTACATGATGCGGGGGATGTCTTGTCTTTGGGAATGAGTGCGTATTGGCGTGATGTAACCAGTGATACATGGCGTGTCAGTGCACGACCTAATTCTCATGTCACACCAACACGTTTGGTTGATACAGGTAATATTAGCGATGTATCGACAGCAATAGCCGTTGCCTTAGAAGCTTCCATGACCAAAGGGGCATTTTCGGTGCAAGCCGAATATAATCAACAAATGTTAAATAGAAATCATGGCAAAAAAGATGCCGATTTTAAAGGTTGGTATATTTATGGCAGTTATGTACTAACAGGTGAAAGCCGTGTATGGGATATGCCCTCAGCAACCTATAGTCGTCCTAGCCCTAAAAATGCAGGCGGAGCATGGGAAGTGGCCTTACGTTTTGACCAGCTAGACCTCGATGATACAGGCGCAGCCATTAGTGGGGGCGAAATGCAAACGACTACCTTGGGTTTAAATTGGTATCCTGTTAATAATGTTCGTTTTAGTGCTAATGCAATTCAGGTTAGCTCTAAAAAAGCAGGGGCAGAAGACAACCCCAATATTTTACAAATGCGCGCCCAAGTGGCTTTTTAACCCTCACGCCATGAATCTTTAAATTGATGAATCTGTCGCCGCTCTTTTTTGTTAGGGCGGTGGTCAGGATAAGCTAAGTTTTCGGCTTTACGTTGCTCGTTTAGATGAGTACGTTTGGCAAGGCTTTCGGCGGTTTCTTCGTACAATAATTGGGCTTCGGGCGCACCACGACGCACCTCAGACAGTGCTTTAATAGTAATGGTTTTATCTTCAAAGCCTTGTTTAATGGTTAATGTCATGCCCACTTTAATTTCTTTGCTTACTTTAACCCGTTGACCTTCATGATGGACTTTGCCACCTTCAATGGCATCTTTTGCCAAAGAGCGTGTTTTAAAAAAGCGTGCAGCCCAGAGCCATTTATCTAAACGAACTTTTTCTTGAGTCTCAGTCATTGTTTTCTCTAAATAATTACATGAAAGCTTGCGTAATATAGTATCTTAACACCATAAAAATTTTAATTAAGTTAATGATTATGCACGATGCAATTCCTTTTTTACGCTGTCAGCCTGTTATTATTTTATTTGGCGTGGTGGCATGGCTGTTAGCGGTATGGCAATTAACTCAAGTTGCGGTATTACAAGGAAAAACCTTTTATTTTTTGCTCATCGCCCTTAATGGTATTGGGGCTTTATTTGCTTTGTTGCGTCTCTTTTGGCTTATTGTAACCACACGGCGTTGGCAAATAGATAATCATGATGGGTTTATTTGGTTATGTTTGGTTATGGGTTATGGTAGTGCCTGTTGGTTAGCGTATTACTTAGTTTTACCTCCTATCGAAAGCTTTTTTTTGTGTTTTTTATTGGTCAACTTTGCGCCATTGCTTAATCGTTTTAGTGCCTTAGTCGCCAATAGCATTTTTATTTTAACCTCGGTTTTGATTGCCTCATTACAGCACACCTTACCCTTTGTGGTGTTTATGCTGTATCTATTATTAGCGCAGAGTGCCTTATGGTATATGGCTTATTGCAATATTGCCGAATGGCAAGCCCATCAAGAAACCACCACAGCTCATGCCCAGTTACGCGCCACCCAACAATTATTAAGTCAGGCCGTTGCCCGTAATGAACGCACTCGTATTGCGCGTGATTTGCACGACCAAATGGGGCATCATTTGGTGGCTTTAACGATTCAGTTGCAAATTTTAGAGCGCAAACTCCCCGAAGCCATGGCACAAGAATTACAGTTGGCTCAAAGTTTAGCCAAAGAATTATTTAGTGATGTCAGAACAACCGTTCAGCAGTTACACGAAGAAGAGTCAAGCTTTAGTGTTTTATTAGAATCCATGTTGGCCAATATCCCTTTTTTAGAGTTTGATGTGGATATTGATAGCGAAGTGATTAGCTTAGATGAGCAATTGGCCACTTGTTTGCTACGTGTGGTACAAGAAGCGATTACTAACAGCTTAAAACACAGTGATGCGTGTCGTTTATGGATTAGCCTAAGTAAGCAGCAAGATGGCTTAGAGCTGATTGTAAAAGATAATGGACGGCCACGTAAAACAGTGGACTTTAGCTCAGGTAAAGGCTTAAAGGGCTTAGAGGAACGCATTACCGAGTTGGGTGGTACATTGATGACGCACACCACCGAAGACGGTTTTATTGTGACAGCCTATTTTATTGAGGAATCATGGTCATGATTCGGTTGTTAGTGGTAGATGACCAAGACTTAGTACGTCAAGGTATTGTGGCTTTATTAGGCTTTGAAGATGATTTTAAGGTGGTGGCACAAGCTATTGACGGTGAGGATTGTTTGCTTAAAGTGACTGAGTTTAAGCCCGATGTGGTGCTGTTAGATATTCGTATGCCTAAGCGTAATGGCCTAGAAACTCTGCGCGAAATGCGTATGCGAGGCGATTTTACGCCTGTTATTTTATTAACCACGTTTAATGAATCCATGACCATGGCACAAGGTAAACAGATAGGCGCACAAGCCTGTTTATTAAAAGATATTGCCCATAGTCAATTAAGTTTTGCCATTAGAGAAGTCGCGCAAGGTAGAACCTTAAATATTCCACAAGCCGCTGACCAACCTATTTTTAGTCGCCGTGAATTAGCGATTATTGAGCAATTGTGTGCAGGTAAACAAAACAAAGAAATAGCACAAGCTTTACAGCTTAGTGCTGGCACAGTACGTAATTATTTGTCGATTATTTTAGAAAAACTCGCAGTGCGTGACCGTATGCAAGCCATTATTCGTTTACGAGAGCTTGGCTTGGCTTAAAGAGTATATTCTTTGGCATTAGCGGCCAAGTCAAGTAGGCGTATTATTGAGTACACTTGTACTTGATTGAGGGTATAAATTTAAAAATGACGTTTGTCACTTATTTTTATGTGTTGCTGTGCTTATTATTTGGCTAGATTAAATAAGAACTCAGTTTTTGGTTCTAATCATACGGAGAGCCTCTGTGAAATTGGTTTTGATTATCATAGGGTTGTGTTTAAGTATTTTGTCGCAAACAGCAATGGCTATTGTAGAGCAGGTGGACATGAAATTAATTTTAGACAAAAACGACATCAAAATTTGGTCTTATCGTTTGCCTGATAGCCCATATCATGGTTTTAAAGCAGTCACGACGCTAAAAAGTAGCTTAACAGGTGCTGTTGCTATGGTGATGGATACCCAAGCGGCTAATCGTTGGTTATATAGAACAATCGCGGTTGAACCAATTCAACTGCAAAATAATAATATGGATTTTTTGATTCGAGTGGTGAGTGATTTTCCTTGGCCGTTTAAAGACCGTGAAGCAATTGTTAAAGGAAAAATCTCCCAAGATAGCCATTCACACTGCGTTACCATCGAAAGTTACAGCTTAGATGATTATCCTATTCGAGATGGTTATGAGCGTATGCCAAAGGTTGAAGGAGGGTGGTTGTTTAGACCTTTAGGTAACGGGCGGGTCGAAGTCACTATGACAGGTCATGCCGACTTAGGTGGAGCAGTACCTGCGATAATTGTCAATTTACTGATTCAAGAGCATCCGTATCAATCGTTATTAGCGATGAGAAAAATTATTGGCGAGTCACGGTTTCAAAGTGCGCGTTTGGTTGATGTAAAAGAACCTGTGATGTAGGGATGTTCTCTAAGTGTAGTAGGGTGGGCGTGTTGATGTTTTGATTTAGCCCTCAGCCCAACCCTCTCCCAAAGGGCGAGGGAGTCCTCTCTCCTTAGTGGGAGAGAGCTAGAGTGAGGGGGGAACAAGGTAATATGCTTAAAATTAAACCTAAAATATGATTTATGCTAAAACCTTAACAGACCCTAGTTTGCCCCATAAAAAAACCCTCTACTGAGGGTTTTTTATATCATAAGACTCAAACCACAAATCTTATGATTAAAGCAAAAAACAAAATTACTTGATTTTAGCTTCTTTAAAAATAACGTGCTGACGAATCTTTGGATCAAATTTTTTGATTTCCATTTTTTCGGGCATAGTGCGTTTATTTTTAGTTGTTGTGTAAAAATAACCTGTACCAGCAGAGGATACTAAGCGAATTTTGTCACGCATGATTCAATCCTCAGATTTTGTGGCCGTTAGCGCGCAAGCTAGCAACAACTTGTTCAACGCCGAGTTTATCAATAGTACGCATACCTTTAGAAGATACACGCATACGTACAAAACGCTTTTCGCTTTCTAACCAAAAGCGATGGTAATGTAGATTTGGTTCAAAACGACGTTTCGTTTTGTTGTTAGCGTGCGATACGTTGTTACCAACCATCGGACGCTTGCCTGTTACTAAGCAAACTTTAGACATAAATTACTCCCAAATGCGATCAGAGCCGCCGCCTCAGCAGCGGCAGACAGCAAGGGGCGCATTTATACCAAAATCACCCCTTGACAGCAAGCGTACTTGCACAAAACAAGCACTTTTTTGCATTTTTTAATGCATCCTTACATCAAAAAAGACAAAAACGGCATAAATAATTTATTTATGCCGTTTATCACCACAGAATACGTTATTTATAACGTATTCTAAAAACTAACTATTTTAACAAGACCTTTTCAATAAATTTATGAATAGGGTTTTTAAACGGAGGAGCTAAAAAGCGCATCGACCAAAATTTAGGTTTAACCAATACCGAACGTGCATTAGACATGGCGGCAAAACCTTCTTTGCCATGATATTTGCCCATACCCGAATGACCAACACCACCAAAAGGCAAATCCTCTTCGGCTACATGGGTTAATACATCATTGACAGAATAGCCACCCGATTGAGTGTGACGTAACACAAAGTCTGCCCGATGCTCATCATAATCAAAATAATATAACGCTAAAGGACTAGGACGCTGGTTAATATAGTCAATCGCTTCTTCTAAATGCTCATATTCAAGCATCATTAACACAGGGCCAAAAATTTCGTTTTTGGTAATCTGCATTTGCTGATTAACATTAGTCACTAAGGTAACAGGCATTTTGCGTGTATTGCTAAAGCTTTCATTGGCTGGATTGATTTCAATAATCTCTGCACCTTGCTCTTTAGCATCATCTAAATAGCTTTTAATGCGTTGATATTGCTTGTTGTTAACAATGCTAGTGTAGTCTGGATTGTTGAGTAGGCTAGGGTACATCTGAGCCACTCTTGTGCGCATTGCAGCGACAAACTCGGCTGTTTTTCCTTTAGGAATAAACACATAATCGGGCGCAACACAAGTTTGGCCAGCATTCCAACACTTACCTAAGGCTAATTTTTCTACCGCATCTTTCATCGGTACAGAGGCATGAATAATGGCAGGTGACTTACCACCTAACTCAAGTAACACAGGTGTTAAGTTTTCGGCGGCGGCGGCCATTACGGTACGACCAACATTGGTAGAGCCTGTAAACGTCATTTGATTAAACGGTAAACGACTAAAGGTATCCGAGATAATGCCACCACCGGTAATCACGACCACTTGGTCTTCACTAAAAGCTTCACCCAAGGCACGCTTTAACATCGCGCCTGTTTTTGGTGTAAAGCTCGACATTTTAATCATGACTCGATTACCCGCCGCTAAAGCGCAAATTAACGGGCTAATAGCGAGTAATAAAGGATAATTCCACGGCGTAATAATGCCAATCACCCCTAAAGGCTGATATTGTACCCATGCCTTAGCAGGAAGATGCGTAGGATTAACATGACGTTTATCGGGTTGCATCCACGTTTTTAAGTTTTTGCTGTAATACTTAATGTTGTCTAAGCTGGTTAAAATTTCGGCAAATTTAGTTTCATGGTGCGAGCGATGGCCAAAATCATCAGAAATAGCTTGTGCAATTTGGTCTTGGTATTTTACCAGTGTCTTTTTTAGATTATCCAATAAAGCCAAACGCTCACTGGCGGTGGTACTCGGTCTAAGGCGAAAAGCTGTTTTTTGCATATCAAAAATACGTTGCATTTCGGCAATGTCAGAATTTTCTGTATGAAGAGATAAAGCACTGGCGGTCATAATAAGCCTCTATATAGCAAGGGCTGAGTGAGTGAAAGTGAACCCTGTTAAAATTAGCAGCGCACTCACTAAAGACTTCATTACTAATGTATGAAATATAATTAAGTGGTACTTTCGTGCTAAGACAAGTGTATTTTTAGAGTATTTACTCTAATCTGTCAAATAAAAATTGCATTTTTCTGATAAAAGGTTATAGCTTGTTTACTATTATTTTAAAAATAGCGTTGGTCGATTCATCAAATACACCAGTTTTGTTAAGGTAACGGTGTTAGTTTTAAGGTTGAGGGAAAAAAGTTGAAAACACGCGATCGTATTTTGTTTAAGAGTTTGGAATTGTTTAATGAGATAGGAGAGCGATCTGTTACTACAAATCATATCGCCTCTGCTTTAAATATTAGCCCTGGTAATTTGTATTATTATTTTAGAAGTAAAGAAGATATTATTTATGAAATATTTTTACACTATGAATCCATGATGGTGAACTCGCTCAGTGTGCCTACCGACCGTAGTGTGACTTATATGGATAAAATTGGCTATTTTGAGGCTATTTTTAGGCAGTTATGGGAGTATCGCTTTTTACATAGAGACTTAGCGCATTTATTAGAAGAAAGTCCACGTTTGCGTGGCTCTTATCGACAATTTGCGCGTAAAGTTATGGCGCAAGCCTATATTTTGTATAACGCATTGCGTGAAGCACAATTAATTAAAGCAACAGACCAAGACATACAGGCAATGATAGTTAATATTTGGATTGTAACCACTAGTTGGGCATCGTTTGTGGTGAGTAGCGGTTTTTTTGGTGAGGATGTGATGCTAAGTCAACAATTGCTCAGACGAGGCATTTATCAAATTATTTGTTTAGAAGCCCCTTATTTACAAGGAGAGGCTTTAGAAAAGCTTCCAGCACTGTTAGCCGAGTATAGACAAGCTGCTGCGATGGTGGAATAACTTAATAAGTTTTAGTTCACACAATCGGCTACTTATACGTTTAAGTCATTGAAGTTTTTTGCCTTATCCAGTATAAGTTACGCATGGTGCGTCTTTACGTCTTTTGGTGCTACGTAGGTGTTTTCTTAGCAAGATGTAGCGCAATAGCAATAACAAATGAGGGTTTATAATAATGCACAACTGGGAGCATTTTGGCCGTTTGCCCGCCTATCTTTTAGCAGCAACTTTGGTCGCGTCATGTGGTGGCGGTGGTGGTGATAGCCTACTAAATATCACGGGTGTCTCTGATGCTAATGTAGCGTTAACAGCGGTAGGAGCTTTGGTTGCTGAGCTTGCAACTAATGGCGAGGCTACTGTTGAGCTTAAATTGACAGATGTTAATAAATTGCCTTTGATTGGTAAGGCTGTTCAACTTAAATTAGAAGGTACAGGTGTTAAGCTGTCTACTAATACAGTAACCACAAATAACACTGGGTCTGCATCATTCAAAATATCAGGATTAAGTACAGCAGCAGTCGGCACAAAAGGTACTGTGTCAGCAACCTATACTGACGCTAAAGGCGACAATAAAACGGCTTTTGTTTCGTATAGCATCGTTGATGTAGCTAATCTACAATCTACTTATAAATTACAAGGTTGCTTTGAGAAAGGAAGCAATTGTGTTTCTTCTGCATCCCTAACTGTTTCTGGTGCAGACTCCATTGCTAGCGCTAAATTTATTTTAACGGACAGCAGTGATAAACCTTTGGTGGGCAAAGAAGTAACATTTAAATTATTAACGCCAACTGGAGGTGGTAATTTACTAACCCAAACGGGAACGACTATTACAGATGGTAGCGTTATCGCTAGAGTTCAAGCGGCATCCGTTGCATCATCAAACTTTTTATTAGCAACTATTAAAGATGTAAATGGGGTAGAAACTACGACTTCTTTAAGGTTTGATACTATTATTGGCAATCAAGTAAGCTTAGTTTCAGCCAAAAATGAATTAGTGAGCGGTGGTGACTCGATCGACTTAATGGCTTTGGTTGTTTCTGCATCAGGAAATGTTCAGCCTAAGGTGCCTGTTTTCTTCAGTTTGGTAAATCCAACAGAAAAGGGTGTGACACTAAAAAATACTGAACCATTGACAGATGATAGTGGTAAGGCCAAAGCGACTTTAACTTTAGATAATGTTAAAGGAGCAGACTTTAGCGACCATGTTATTAAGGTGAAGGCCAGTATTGGTAGTGGTGCTGATTATCGTGAAGATATTATTGAGCTGGCTGTAACTGGCACTAGTATCGATCTAACAACTCCTACAAGTAGTGTTAAAATTGGTGCTGAACCAGTAGTGACTGCTGTACTTAAAAATGGTAAAGGTCAGGTTGTTGCTGATCAGGAAGTTGTTTTCACATCAAATGATATTATTGATCTAGATACGGGCTTGCCCTTAAACAAAAAGCTTAGAACAACAACTCAAGGGCAAATTACTTTGAGTACGTTGCGTGTCACTACAAATAAGCCTACGGCGACCATTAAAGCTGCAGGGTTGAATGTAGAGACTGCGTTAGCATTTGATGTGTCTGCACGTAACTTTGAGATGAAGTTTGTTAAAAATGGTCAACCAGTGACTAAAATAGATATCGCTGAAGGTGGCATGATTGAATTGATTTTTAAAGATGATTCAGGAGCATCAATTCCTGATGCTATTTCAGTAACTGTTAGTACCACGTTAGGAACTATTTTACCACCTACCGTATTAACCAAGGTCAATGGTAGTGAGAATGAGCGTAAAGCAAGTATTCAGTTGACATCAGCGTTTCCTGGTTCTGCAACAGTTAGAGCCAGTATTGATGATGCTCAAACAAACTCCAAAATTGTTGCTACTGGCACGGTACAACTAGTCTCTAAAATTGCCGATAAACTTGCTATTCAAGCGGTTACGCCTATTTTAGCACCAAACGGACAAACCAATATTATTGCCAAGGTTCGTGATGCTAATGATAATCCAGTACAAGATGTTGATGTAAATTTTAGTCTTAAAAATCCTTTAGGCGGTACGCTAAATACCCCTGTAGTAGTAACAAATAGCAAAGGTGAGGCTTCGGTCACTTTTACAGCAGGAAGTGATGTAACGGGAACTGAAAAAGTAGAAATTTTAGCTAAAGTCCCTGAACAATATACTAACTTTACAGGTGATCGCCCAGCCTCTCTTAATCTCACCGTTGGTGGGGAGGCAGTATTTATTTCTATCGCAACGGGTAACGAAATTGAAGAGATTACTAGCACCACATATGCCGTACCTTACCAAGTGACGGTGACAGACGCAACGGGTGCACCTGTTTCTAATAAAGAAATAAAACTGTCTGTTTGGCCAGTAAATTACTACAAAGGTGTTTACTTGTTTAGTGATGAAAAGAAATTATGGGTTGTTGAGCCGTACTCCGCGCAATGCAGTAATGAAGATGCTAACCAAAATGGTGTGTTAGATTCTTGGGAAAATAATAAAGTGGGTAATGCCTTAAGTGCGTTAGACTATCCTGTGGGGCAAGAGGTCGATGTCGAAGATAATGGGGATGGAAAACTATGGCCAGGAAACCCTGTGACACTTTCAACAAGTACTTTGACAACAGGTGCAGATGGCATAGCTTATTTTAATGTGCTTTATGGTCAAAGTTATGCAAATTGGCTGCGTGTGAAGTTAACAGCTAAAGCGCAGGTGAGTGGTACAGAATCTAAAGCGGATACCATCTTTGGATTGCCTGCTAGTTCAACTGATTTGACGAATGACAAAGTATCTCCACCTGGTGGAACTACCAGTGTTTTTGGTAAAGCTAATGTTTGCTCGGATGTTAATTGATATGTGACGATTTGGCTTATTTTATATAAATAAGCCAAATCACAAGCAATAAAAAAGCCGCTAATTTAGCGGCTTTTTTATTGCTTGAAATTAACTTATTTAATGGGAATTCGAACGCCAATACTTACAGCATTGTAGTCGTCCATATATTGTACAAAGTCAGCACCGATACGAATGTCGTTTTTAACGTTAAAGTCTATGCCTACACCGTATGACGCAGTATGTGTAAAGCCTGAATCACTTGGGGAGGCTGTTGGGTTAGACGAGGTGGAAGAAACATCAATATAAGTTCCGCCCAATAAAGCATAAACGCTAACGGCATTGTTAATGCTTAATTGAGGGCGTAAAAATAGGCTATAAAAACTATCTACTTGTATATCAAACGTAATGCCTTTAGCAGCATAGGTATCAGAGGCTGTAGCAAAGCCAGCTTGTGCTTCGACGGCTAAATAGCTATTGAGCTCTGTACCTGCGCGTAGGCGAAAGGCTTCTGGGTTAACATCGGTATTATTTTGGGTGTAAGTACCCATTTGATAGTCAATGCCAATATAAGGTTTTTCGGCGGCTAAAAGTGTGGTGCTGCATAGGGCAGTCACTAAAGCAACAGTGAGACGTTTCATTGTTGTTCCTGCATGTTATAAAAGGTAGTTCCAAGATATGCGATAATTTGCAAAAAACGTCTAATTGTCAAGGCCAAAGCGTAATAAAAAAGCCTAAATGTTTAAAGCGTGTGTTTTTGCTATTTGACTAACCGCATAACTCCTAAAAGTTTGTGGTATAGCATACAGTAAAATAGCCTGTAAAAATGCTACTCTAGGCAATTAAACAATAGGTTTTTAGGTTTTTTTATGAAGTCCCCCACAAATACAACAACGGCACGATTATTAATCACTTGTCCAGACAAAGAAGGCATTGTGAGTTCGGTATCTAGCTTCTTATATAATCATGGTGCCAATATTACAGCACTTGACCAATATTCAACTGCACCTGAGGGTGGCACTTATTTTATGCGTTTGGAGTTTCAAACACCGCATTTAGATTTGTCGCGCAATATGTTGTTGCAAACATTTGGGGATGCAGTAGCCAAACGCTACAACATGACATGGCAATTAAGCTTTGCTTCTGATGTAAAAAAAGTTGCGGTCTTAGTGTCTAAATATGACCATGCCTTGTTAGAATTGTTGTGGCGTTGGTCTAGAGGTGGTTTGCCTTGCCAAATTAGTGCAGTGGTTAGTAATCATGACGATTTAAAAGCTGCTGTTGAGTCTTTTGGTGTGCCATTTCATGTGGTTAAGGTAAATAAAGATAATAAAGTAGAAGCAGAAGCACAAATACAAGCCTTATTACAGGGAAGTGACTTAGTAGTATTGGCGCGTTATATGCAAATTTTGAGTGCCGATTTTGTTAATTTATGGCCACATAAAATTATTAATATTCATCATTCCTTTTTGCCTGCTTTTGTTGGTGCAAACCCTTATCAGCAAGCCTACGACAAGGGCGTTAAGTTAATTGGGGCAACAGCGCATTATGTGACTGCCGATTTAGACCAAGGGCCGATTATTGAGCAAGATGTAGAGCGAGTCTCTCATGGTGATAGTGTGAATACCTTGCGCGACTTGGGCGAAGATGTAGAGCGTAATGTATTGGCACGTGCCGTTCGTTGGCATTTAGAAGATAGAGTCATTGTTTATGGCAACAAAACCATCGTTTTTAATTGATAGTGTGTTAAGTCTCTAAATAAAAGTTTAGATGTGTATGGTGAGCGGAGTCGAACCAACTTGCCGCACTTCGACTTCGCTCAGTGTGCTTAAAACTTATTCATGAGTGCTTATGACCTCTTTATTTACCGATAAACGCTTTATAGTGCTGTTTAGCTTGTATATGGCGCAAGGCTTGCCTACGGGTGTGTTTACCCAAGCCTTGCCTACTATTTTGCGTAGTTATGATGTTTCGTTACAGGCAATTGGCTTAACAGGCTTTTTGGCGATACCTTGGGCGTTAAAATTTTTGTGGGCGCCTTATTTAGATAGGTTTCATTCATTAAAAATAGGGCGTTCACGGTCATGGATTTTGCCTATGCAAGTGCTTGCCATCGTTTTGCTGGTGATGGTGGC
>DDBM01000228.1:12759-15137 GCA_002333125.1 Moraxellaceae bacterium UBA2032
GTGCCGATAGTATTTTTTTCTGAAAACGCAAATGCCGAATCTAGTAAGTCAACAAAAAAAGGCTATTTTGACGGCTTTAAATCGCTCATGATGCATCCAGCCTTTAAGCCGTGGTTGTTGGTTTTGGTGACCTATAAAATTGGCGAGAGTTTAGGCTCGGCGATGGTTAAGCCTATGTTTATTGATATGGGTTTAAAGTTTGAACAGATTGGCTTGTTTGTGAGTGTGATTGGCTCGTTGGCCACTTTGTTAGGCGCATTTTTGGCAGGATGGTGGGTTAAACGTTTGGGGCGATATTTGTCATTGTTGTATTTTGGTGTGGCTCAGGGCTTGGGCGTGGCGTGTTATGCGTATGTGTCATGGGGTT
Organism: Moraxellaceae bacterium UBA2032; assembly: GCA_002333125.1. Classification (GTDB taxonomy): domain Bacteria; phylum Pseudomonadota; class Gammaproteobacteria; order Pseudomonadales; family Moraxellaceae; genus Agitococcus. The sequence goes on from DDBM01000228.1 coordinate 13,127, forward strand.
GGCAACAAGGGCACGAATTGATTTTGTGGCAGTTGTATGCGGTTAATGCGATAGAGCATTTTATGAGTGGTTTAGCCATCGTAGCGTTGCTTGCAGCGATTATGGATTATTGTCGCCATAGCCATGCAGGGGCAGACTTTACCATTCAGGTGAGTATGTTGGCTATTTTTGGTGGTTCGGCAACCTTAGTGGCAGGGTTTTTGGCCGATGCGGTAGGTTATACTTATTATTATCTGATATCGGCCGCTTTGTGTTTAATCTGCTTATGGCCTGTTGTTTTGTGGGGGCGTTGGTTAAAACGGTAAAATGATGAATCAAGAAGTAAAACACGAATTAGATGCGCGTGGCTTGTTATGTCCTGAGCCTGTGATGATGTTACACAAAGTCATGCGTCAGTTGCAGGGTGGGGAGCTGTTAGCGGTTTATGCAACAGACCCCTCAACTCAACGTGATGTGCCTAAGTTTTGTCAGTTTTTGGGGCATACCCTAGAGCAACAAAACCAAGAAAATAGCGAGTTTTATTATTTGATTCGTAAAAAGCGTAGGGCTTGTTGACGTTTGCTTAAATTAACCCTTAAAAACTCTTATGTTGTAATCGGGCAATATTCACACTCAAACGCCAATTTAATAGTAAGCTGGCAAAACCCAAGCCCACAATCAAGCCAAACCAAAAACCATATACCCCCAAAGCTTGATGATGCCACAGTGGTTTCATAGCAAGGCTATAGCCAATGGGTAAGGCAATCACCCAATACGCAATAAGGGTCATTATCATTGGGCTACGGGTGTTTTGAATGCCGCGTAAACAGCCTGCTGCACCAACTTGCAGGGCATCAAAAATTTGATAAGCTGCGGCAAATAATAATAAATCGGCTGCTAACTGTTGCACTACCTGATTGGGAGTATAAAGTTGGGTAATGTATTGTCTTAACAATAAAATCATACTCGCTGAGCAGCAAGCCACGATAACGGTGGTGGTTAAACCCACTTGTCGTGTTAGTTTAATGCCTNNACCAATTCCCCTAAAGGGCTGGCCAAAATAGCAATACACGAAAACAAACTCACTTCAAAAAAAATCGCCGCACCAATCGGAAAACCTAATTTAACAATATGCCATATCAGTGAAGCAACAGGTTTGAGGCTGTGTTGTAATAAGCGTGTGCTGGCAAAGTAGGGCGCATACAACACATAAGCCAATAACGCTAACATCATACTGCCCATCACAATGGCTGTGCCCCAACCACAGCCTGCACCGCCCATTTGAGGCAAACCCCACACACCATAAATAAACACATAATTAGCAGGAATGTTTAACACAATACCCAATAAGCTAATGACCATAATAGGTTTGGTCGAACCTAAGGCTTCGCTATAAAAACGTAACACACTAAATAGCGCGACGCTGGGCATTCCAAACGATACACCGTATAAATAGCGTTCGGTTTGATGTTGTAAATGTGGTGGCACGTCAAAGAAAGGAAAAATAAAACTCACATTTTGCAAAATCAGCATNNCTACGTTGTGCGCCTTGTGCCTCTGCCACTAAGGGCGTAGTGGCCATGACAATGCCCGACATTAAAAAAAATAGCGGTAGCCAAATACTAGAGCCAATGGCCACCGCAGATAAGTCTAAAGGGGAGACTTGACCTGCCATTACGGTATCAATAAAGCCATAACCTGCTTGAGCGAGTTGTGTGACCAAAATAGGCATCATTAACAAACGCAGGGCTTTAAGTTCGGCAAACCATGTAGCGCGTGAGATAGTCATTAAGTGTTTTGCCCTGTATAAAACCATGTGTTTTTTAGACTCAACACCATATCTTCTAAAAACTGCGGAAAGTTAATTTTAGTTTGTTTTTGATACCAAAGAGCCTTTTTCCACGCTTCATCAAAATTGGGAAGTTGAGGGTTTTTAAAGGCAAAAATAATTTCATTACCGCTTTGGCATCTTACAGTAATGGTTTTTTTATCAAAGCAACGATGAATACGGTCTAAATTACGTCTAAAGTTG
>DDBM01000228.1:15219-33171 GCA_002333125.1 Moraxellaceae bacterium UBA2032
CCAATCAATAAAACATGGGGTAGAGTTTCGTATAACACCATAAAAGCCATCATCACTTGGGTATATTCAAACTCCAATGCAAACGGATCGCTTTTGCGCATCGTGCTTTGCAGAGCATCATGATTAAACTGTAGCGTAATCGTGCTTTTGGTTTCATAGGTATGTAGAGTTGTAGAGGGAGCATCAGGCGTATTTTTAGACATAATCATAAAAAAGCTAATAAAAGACTCGTATATTTTACCTATCTTAAGCAGTTAAATCTTAGAAATATGCGTATATCGTATCAAAGGCATGCTGGCCTAATATGACATTAATAATGGCACGATAGTCTCTTACTTAAACAAACTAATTAGCGAATACTAGAATCATCAAAAGTCGTATAAATTAAAAGCTACTTCTGAATGAGTGGTAGTAACTAAATAAATGAGGTGCAATATGTCAACACAAACCATGACCCCTGTTGGAACAGCTAATATTCCTGTGCGCCGTATGGATTTTGAATTTGATGATACTATTCCTAAATATTGGTTTGATAACAACCCTATGTTGACCATGTTGTTAACAGGTTTGTCGTGCGTATTTCCCGAAGGTGAGCGTATGTTTATGCGTGCTGTGCGCCATTATCAAGACCAAATCACCGACCCAGAATTACAAAAAGAAGTGCGTGCTTTTATTGGCCAAGAGGCGCATCACGGTAAAGAGCATCAAGCCTTTAATGACTTTATGGCCAAAAAAGATTTACCGATTGCGCGTATTGAAGCTTTTGTAAAAAAAGCCATTGCTTTTGAAGAGAAAAATTTATCTAAAGAACGTATGTTAGCTAAAACTTGCGCTTTAGAGCATTTTACTGCGATGTTTGCCGAGATGATTTTAGAAAACCCTCAGTTTTTAGATGGTATAGATGACCGTTTAAAACCTTTATGGTTGTGGCACGCCATTGAAGAAAGCGAACACAAAGCCGTTGCTTTTGATGTCTATCAAAAAACGGTGGATAATTATTGGATACGTAGCAGCGAAATGGCGGTAACAACGGTGATGTTTAGCTTTTTTACAGGTTTACATACTGTTGAGTTAATGCGTGCCTCAGGTGAGCAACGTAATATTAAAGCCATTGCTCAAGGTTTAAATAAACTGTTGGGTAAAAAAGGCTTTTTTAGAGGCATGTTGCCCCATTATTTGGCTTATTACCGTCCTGATTTTCATCCTAATGACCGTGATAGCACGCAATTGCGTAACAAGGGTTTGGCATTATTAAAAAGCTATTTAGGCGATAAAATTGCTTTAGCGGCTTAGTCTCTATTTGAGCTATTTTATTTATTGTTGATTAAGCGAGCTTTGGCTCGCTTTTTTTTGTATTGAAATTAAAAACAACAAAGCTAGCAATAAACTTTGTTACAAATTCTGTTAAGATTTGGCTCGTTTAATCGACAAGAGCGTGTGGCATGAATTCTATGATGGTTACCGAGCCTAATGCTCGATTTGCTGCGTTTATTTTAGTGGCGGTATCATTCTTAATGTCCGTTAACTTTGGCTTATTAGTGCCTGTATATGCAGGACTATTGGCCTTTTGTTTGGTGAGTCGATTTACCGAAACGATCGTTGATGAACGTATTCGCTCTAGTCGCTCTAAATGGATAGCCACAACCTTAGTGACCGTATTAGTTGTTTTGGCTCTTGTGGGTACAGGTGCAGCTATTCATTTGTTACTTAAAGCGACGACTGATATTCATGAACTCATGCTCAAAATGAGTGATATTTTGCAATCAGCACGTTCATGGCTGCCCGAAAAAATTAGTAGTGCTATTCCTCAGCAAAACGATTTTTTGGATAAATTTAGCACATGGCTTAAAACGCATGCTGCCGATATTGGGACTTTTGGCTTGGGGGCATTAAAAGGCGTGGGTTTGGCGTTGTTTGGCGTGTTATTGGGAGCATTGATTGCGGTAAGTGATGTAACACGCACCAAAAGTTTTGGCACGGTCACAACGCGTTTATTAGTACAAGTGGTTGCTTTGCGTGAATCGTTTTGGCGTGTAGCGATTGCTCAGGTAAAAATATCGGGTTTAAATACCTTGTTAACGGGTGTTTATTTGGCAATTTTATTACCTTTATTTGGTGTGCAACTTCCTCTAATAAAAACGCTGATAGCGGTAACTTTTATTGCTGGTTTATTGCCTGTGGTGGGGAATTTAATTTCTAACACTGTAATTACAGTTATTAGCTTAAGTCATTCTTTTGGGGTGGCGATGGCTGCTTTAGCTTTTTTAGTGATTGTACATAAATTAGAGTATTTTATTAATGCCCGCATTGTGGGTACGCAAATTAACGCTCGTGCATGGGAAATTTTATTGTGCATGATGGTCATGGAGCGTTTACTTGGCTTGGTGGGCGTGGTGGTTGCACCTGTATTTTACGCATGGCTAAAGGCCGAGTGGCATCGTTGGGATAAAGTAGGGCAAACCCATATTAAAATGGAGCAGTTGTAATAACTATACCAAGAGCAACTAGCATACATGGCTTGAATCGTGTACCTTGCGCGCTTAGCCTGCATAGGCGCATATTTTATGTGAATTTGGAAAATTTATAATGAAAAAACTCCTTGTAATGAGCAGCCTTGCGGTTGCAGTAAGTTTAGCTGCTTGTAATAAGCCTTCTTCCTCTACGTCCTCTGTAAAATTGGCAACAGATGATGCTAAAGCAGCTTATAGTATTGGTTATATGACAGCTAAATCTATGTCAGCTCAAGTGCCTGCATTAGATACTAAAAGCTATGCCGCAGGTTTTAAAGACGCTTACGCCAAAAAAGACCCCGCCATTAAAGAAGCCGACATGAAAACGGTATTAATGGCTTTTGAAGCTAAAGTACGTAAAGAAGCCGAAGATAAACAGAAAAAAGATGCTGCCGAAGCTGTGACTAAAGGTGCTACTTATTTAGCCGAAAATGCCAAAAAAGCGGGTGTAACAACCACTGCTTCTGGTTTGCAATACCAAGTTATTAAAGAGGGAACAGGCGCAAAACCTGTTGCTACCGACACTGTAAAAGTACATTACGAAGGCAAATTGGTTGATGGCACGGTATTTGATAGCTCTATTAAACGTGGTGAGCCTGTTTCTTTTCCTTTAAATCAAGTGATTGCAGGTTGGACAGAAGGTGTGCAGTTAATGACTGTAGGCTCTAAATATAAGTTTGTGATTCCTGCCAACTTAGCTTATGGCGAACAAGGTGGTGGGCCTATTCCTGCTAACTCGGTATTAACTTTTGAAGTTGAATTGTTAGAAATTAATCCAGCTCCAACCCCTGCCGCTAAGTAATAAATAGCTGTATAAAAAATGGGGCTAAATGCCCCATTTTTGATGTTTAATAAGCCAAGTTTAATCATTGGCACTTTTACTACGCTTTGTGTGCGTAATAAAAGCTACTTTCAAGGTTTATAAAAACTTTTCGATTTCGCTAATATCAACATGATCGCTAATGTCTTTACCGTAATATGCTAATAAGATTTTGCCATTTTCATCAATCACAAAATCTGCAGGTACCATATTCATCTCGCCTTCGACCTTACCGGGTAAATGACCTTCTTTGAGAGCTTTAGCAAAAGTACCAATTTGTAATGCACCTGTTAAAAATCCTTTCCAAGAACCTTCAACCCCATATAAACGATATAAATCACGCTTAGGATTAGGAATAATACGAATTGGGCTAGGCTCTTTACCTGCATACTCCAAAATACTGTGTTTGGGGGATTGAAATACAGCTAAAGTCATTAAACCTTTGGCTTGCCACTCACTTTGTTTGCGGGTGAGTGCATTAAAACGCAAATTACAAAATGGACAAGACGCATAACGGTAAAAAGATAGCAGCACCTTTTTACCTTTAAAATGTTGTAAATTTAACGGCATATCATATAAGTCATAAGTGTTAAATTCGGGCGCAATTTGGTTTTGAGTTAAGTGCATAATAGATACCTAGTGAATATACGTTTTCTTTAGATGTACCTTAGTACCAGTTTGTTACAGTGTGAGTCAATATTTTTGGATGAGTTGAATGATTAATGCGCAACAGTTTGAACGAATACAGCAATTAGTGCAGCCAATTACCGCAATTAGCACATGGTTGTCTCCCAAAGTCGTTAAAATTTTTGGCTTAGGCGTAGTGTCGGTAGCATGGTTTGTATTTTATGCCTTGCAGTTTTGGGCATGGAGTTATTGGTGGCTAATTCCTCTATTAATCGCGGCTATCCCTTTAGTTATTTTAGGGGTTTGGTGGTTGTTACTATCAGACTTAAATGATTTGCCCCAAGCCCTTGATGATTTAAAAGAGGGAGTGATAGGTTTAAAAGAGCGAGCAGCAGGTAATAAAAAAGAAATAGCTAAAGCGGTTGTAAGAGTAAGAAGTATTCCACAGCTTCCCAAGTTGTTAACTGAGTTATTTAGTTTGGTTCAAGGGGTGGATACCATGAGAACTATTGTGATGCATGTGTTTTTTTTAGCTAATCCTATTAGCTGGGTCTTGTTTGTATTGTCGTGTGTGGCTGTATGGGCTTATGGCTCGGTGGCGGTGTTGAGTGTGCTGTGGTGGCTAATCTAGTGGTTTTTAATGCTATTATGGGATAGATGAGATATTTTAAGGAGGCCACGCACTGTGCAGACGGTATTAATCATAGTAAGTACGGCACTATTATCGAGTTTTTTTACCTCGTTAGTGATGATATGGCTGTGGCGCGAAATTTGGCGGCAGCAATTAGAGCAACGTTTACGTCAATTACAAGANNATTAAACCCTCAGATATGTTACGTGAAACAACATGGAAAGCAGCAAAGTCGGGTTCTGATTTGTTAACAGATGGCTTTAGTAGTTTTTTATCTAAATGGCGTAAAACTGACCATATTGAGCATTAATCAGGTGTTGTAAAGCTATTTACAATGCAATACCAATGCTTAGCCCAATAAGTCCTACATTACATACAATGAGTATTTTGATGAGGGTGAGTAGGGTGCGGGTGTGGTCAATTTGTTGACTTGAGAGCTTTTCGAGTGTGGCCAGTTGCGCCTTTTGTGATTGAACTTCTGCATTAAGCGCAGCAACTTCGGCACGAGTTTGTTTAATTAGCTCAGGAATAGGCTGTAAATCACGTAACCAAGACAAATCTTGTTCGGTGAGTTTTTGCCATAAGGCATTAATCGGCAAGTGAGTTTTTATCCAGTGTGCCGCCGCCGAGCGTAAATTAAATTCTTGCAATAAATGGCGTAACTGTTGAAGTAGGGTGGTTTCGCCCCATAAATGCAAATGGCCTTTTGACTCGGCGTGTTGTTCGGACTCCAAACCTAATAGCGTCCACACTAAATCACGTACTTTACCACTTAAGCGAATTTGTACGTCACCTTGAGGTTTGGGGCTAACTTCTATGCCTTGTGGGGTAAATAATAAATAAAATACTTGATAGGGCGCAAAGGTTTTGACACGCACCACAATACCATCCAACTGCGTGAGTTGGTTACGTGTGGCTGGGTCTAAGTCAACAAAAGCATTAAGCAAACTCTCAAGGCTGTTAAGCCAAAAGTAAGCTAATGATGACGGTTGGTGGTGAAAATGCGCGCTACTCATTTTATTATCATATCCGCGTAGCGGTTTTTTTGGTCTATATCAACATTGATAAAACACAAAGTTGATTAGTACACCGCTTTTGTAAAAGTTCATGTAGGCTCTTTATCTTGTCAGACAATTTGTTTTTATGCTAGCCCTTAAAGTGCTAGTATAGCCGCCTTTAGATAAAATTTTGTACTCTTTTGTTATGGAAGTTGCCTGTCTTTATATTTGTTTGATAGGAATTTAATCATTGCGATAAGCCTAAACTAAGGATGGCGTGCTTAAGAGTCAAGTGCTAATTATTTGTTTTATTGGCATCTACAATCTATCTGCCCTTAGTGGCTCATGAATTATCATTATTTTTACATTTGGGGAAGACCGATGGCCGTAGAAAAAAAACCTATGGATAAACCACGCAAATTAAGCTCCGCGAGCGAGTTGCGTAAATATACACAAGATATTTGGTTGGCTGGTTTAGGTGCGTTTTCTCGTGCCGAAGAGGAAGGCGGCAAGCTCTTTGACAACTTAGTGAAAGTAGGTGAAGAGTTAGAGTCTAAAACACGCGATATTGCTGATAACACCGTCGAAACAGTGGTTGAAGCGCGTGATAAAGTATTAGAAAAAGCTAGTGATACCCGTGATAAAGTTGAACGTGCTTTTGATGATAAACTATCTTCGGCTTTAGGGCGTTTAGGCATTCCAAGTCAGCGCGAATTAGATATGGTTAATCAGCGTTTAGATACCTTAACGCAGGTATTACAGCAGTTGACTGATCAAATGCGCGAAAACGCTAAAAAATAGAACAAAAAATACAACATAGTTAGCTTGTATTTGTTCTAAATAAAACCCGCTTTGGCGGGTTTTAGCTTTTTAAGTGCTTATAGTGGGCAAAGATGTCTTTGAGGGTATAACGTGGTTTAAAGTCAAAAGTTTGACTAAACAACGAACCATCAATAGTGGCGGAGTGTTTAAAATAATCTAATAAGTGAGGCGGTAATAATTCACGACCAGTCAACTTCGCTAATAGCAGTGGCATATTTTCTGGTACAGAAGGAATCGGCAGTTTTTTGCAGCCGCATAAAGACAAGGCAACCTGATAAGGCACACAATCATCAGGCGCGATATTATAAATACCTGCATGATTCTGTTCAAAAGCCACGACAATGGCACTGGCCATATCTTCTAAATGAATAAACTGCATCATGGGTGAGTAGCCCATTAGCACGGGTGTTCTTTCTTGCATTAAGAGTTGGCCTAAGGTGTTGTTGACCCCTGGCCCTACAATATTACATGGTCTTAAAATGGTGATATTAAGCTCGGGATATTTCCATAAATAAATGGTGGATAGATTTTCGAGTTCTACCGAATCAACCAAATCCATAGTAATGCCTGCGGCTTTAAGCGGTGCGCTTTCGGTTAAATACGCAGGATTAAGGGGATGTGCGCCATACACAAAATAAGTAGATAATATTAAGGTTTGTTTAACCTTATATTTACGAGCAAGGTCTAATAAGCGTTGGCTACCAATCACATTGGCATTGTATCTGCCTTCACGGCTATTTTCGTTAGAGCCAATACGACCTAAGTGAATAATGCCATCAAAGTGATATTCTTTAAATAAATCTTCAAAGCGCCGCTTATTAAAATCAACTCGATAACTCGGAATATCTTCGGGCATACTGACTTCACGACGACTGTCACAAACCACTAAACGATATTTGTCACGCAAACGCGCAATCACTTGTTGGGCAAGCGCACCTGCTGCGCCTGTAATGAGTAGGCAGGGTAAGGTCGATGTGTCGATCATTATTATTTTACTCCATGTTTGTGTTGTGCATCGGCAATAAGCTGTCTGATTTTGGCTTTAACCACATTAACTTTGGCTTCGAGGTCATCTTCAGAGTGAATAGGGCCACTAAAATATAAAGGCTCACCAAAATTTAAAGTGACGCGCGTTGGAATCGGAAAAGGCACCGTAATTGGAAAATAAGGTAGTCCAAATTTTTTTGCGAGTCCTTCGGCATTACCAAACATGGGTAGGGCTTCTTCACAGCCCACAATCCCTACAGGAATAATAGGTGTATTAGTATCGATGGCAATATCCATAAAGCCATTACCAAAACGCTGTAGTTGATAACGTTTTACAAAACCTTTACCTGTTCCTCTTACGCCTTCTGGAAACACAATCACGGCCTCTTCTTGTTTGAGCATATCAATGCAATTTTGAGTTTGACCCGTTACCGCTCCAATTTGACTAAAAAAATTACCTACATAAGGAATATTAGTAAAGAGTCGTTCTATCATGGCGCGTGGCACACGTGGCGCATAAGGATTACTTAATAGACTGTATCCTAATAATGCCCCATCCATGGGTAAATATCCTGAATGGTTAGCAATAATTAACACACGCCCCTGTGTAGGAACGTTTTCACGGCCAAAGGCTTGCACTTTAAAATAGTGGTCGTACAAAAAGCGTACACCAGCCGCCGCTTTATAGGCACTGTTGCGGTGGTATCCCCAGCGGTCATAGTCTAAACTACCCAGCGGTTTTGGCGCATTGTCGATTTTGGCTTTAAGGTCTGGTGGTAATAGCCAATTTTTTAGCTTTTTAAACGGCATTAAAGTCTTCCTTAAATAAGGTTAGTTTGACAGTATCCTAACAGTAACTACCGCTAACTGTTAAGCGAAACACAAAAAAACAGATTTTTAAGCATAAAATAGAATACACTTCGCTTCTTGCCCTTGACCCTGTGCTATGGCCATTGATATAAAAGCATCCTGTAAATTGCTTGGCATTACTTACGGATACTGTGTTAGCCTAAATTGTATATAAAGGTTTGTGCTGGTAGCTGCTATTTGCGTTAGTCTTAAGCAGCATAAGCCTTTAAACAGTGCCAGTTTTTAGTAAAAGAACTTGACTATAATGAAGAGGATAAAATGAATAAATCTGAATTAATCGAAGCCATTGCCGCCTCTGCCCAATTAAGCAAAGCCGATGCTGGTCGTGCTTTAGAAGGCTTTACTACTGCTATCACTCAAGCTTTGCAAGCAGGTGATACAGTGAGTTTGATTGGCTTTGGTACGTTTAGCGTTAAAGATCGTGCTGCACGCAAAGGCCGTAACCCAAAAACAGGCCAAGAAATTGACATTGCTGCAAGCAAAGTGCCTGATTTTAAAGCAGGTAAGGGCTTAAAAGACGCTATTGCTTCTTAATATGCCGTAATCGCTTGATTGCAAACGCGCCTTTATTGGGCGCGTTTTACTTTTAGTTTTTTGCTATGGTGGAGTTTCATGCAAGCCTTTCGTGACATGATACGGGGTTGGCTCGGTAAGGCCCTCTTAGTTTTATTAATGGTTCCTTTTGCCTTTTTAGGTATAGAATCTTACTTTGTGGGTGGTAAATCTGCCCCTGTTGCAACAGTAAATGGCGAAGATATTGGCCAATTTGAGCTTGACCGTAGCGTAGACCAACAAAAACAACGCTTGTTAGCTAGTATGGGTGAACGTCCTGATGCCGCGCAAATTGACACTGTTATTTTGCGTCAAGAGGTATTAAAAAGCCTAATAGAGCGTGCATTACTAACAACACAAGCCAAAAAACAAGGCTTTTTGGTTGATGACTCCTATATTATTCGTCTGATTCACGAAACTCCTGCGTTTCAAGAGAACGGTGTTTTTTCTCAAGCACGTTACGAACAGGTTTTGCGTAACTCAGGTGAAGACCCAGTAAACTTTCCTGCTAAAGCTAAAAAAGAAATTGCTGTTTCGCAATTAACGGGTGGTATTACACAAACAGCATTTGTCACTCCCAAGCAAATAGACAGCTTGTCTGCCTTAGATAATCAAAAGCGTGATGTGCATGTTGCCGTGCTCTCTGCCGCAAGTTATTTAACGAAAGTAGAAGTGACTGATGCCGAAGTACAGGCTCATTACAAAGCTAACACCAATAAATTTACTACCGAAGAAAAAGTAGCCGTAAATTATTTAGTGTTAGGGGCTGAGTTGTTTTTGGATAAAGTTTTCATGACTGATGCTGATGTAGAGGCACATTATGCCGAAAAATTAAAAGTATTGGCCGAAAACGAACAACGTCGTGCGGCGCACATTTTAATCAAAACATCTGATAAGGTAAAAGATGCTGAGGCATTAGCTAAAGTTAATGACTTAGAAAAACGTATTCAATCAGGTGAAGACTTTGGTGCTTTAGCTAAGCAATACTCAGAGGATGAAGGTTCTGCTATTAGTAATGGTGATTTAGGTTTTGTGGGTAAGGGTGCATTTGTGCCTGAGTTTGAAAAGGCCATGTACACACTCAAAGAAAATGAAGTATCTGCGCCTGTTAAAACACAATATGGCTACCATATTATTAAATTACTTGAGATTCAAAAAGCACCTGTACCTTTAATGGCTGATATTCGTCCCGAATTAGAAGCCGATGTGCGTGTAATAAAATCTGAAGAGTTGTATAACGAAGCCATTGAAAAAATGGATGCTTTAGCTTATGAATCTTCTGATTTAACCGAAGGTGCTAAACAATATGGCTTGACTGTACAAGCGTCTGAATTATTTAGTAAAAAAGGTGGTATAGATGGTTTAGCGGCTAACCGTAAAATCGTACAAGCAGCCTTTGGTGATGACGTGTTAAAAGATGGCAAAAACTCATCTGCTTTGGCTTTAGATAGCAAGCATAGTGTATGGATTCACTTAAATAAACACGAAGCAAGCCGTGTTAAGCCGTTAGCTGAGGTGTCTAATGACATTAAATTAGCCTTACAATTGGACAAGGCTAGCTTGTTAGCTAAACAAACCGCTGATGCCATTAATAAGGCATTAAATGAAGGTAAAACAGCCGCAGAGCTTGCCACAAGCTATGGTTTACAATGGCAAGATTTTGTCGCAGCAGCACGTACTTCGGCTGCACCTTTACCCGATTTGTTAAAAGTTGCTTTTAGATTACCTGTACCTAAAGAGGCTTTATGGACGGCGGCTGTGACTCCTTCAGGCAAAGATTATGCAATCGTTGCGGTGAGCAAAGTAGATGCAGGTGTGTCTAGTTTAAGTGATGAGCAAAAGAAGCAGTTTTCGGGAATGTTAGCCAATGTAAAAGGCCAACAAGAGTTGCAAGACTATCTCGCCTATTTGCGTGCTAATGCTAAAATCAAGCAAGACAAAGAAAAAGCGAATTAATCTTTAAAAATGTTTTGTGTTAAAAGGCAGACTTCGGTCTGCTTTTTATTGTGTAAANNTTAAGTTCACGCCAAAATCCATTAATTAAAGAAGTGCATTTATTAGCTAATTCGGCAGCAGAGCGACGTAAGCAACAAAAAACATTATTAGATGGCGTACATTTAATTCAAGCAGCGTTGGTACACAGCGTAGATTTAGAGACGGTATTTGTGAGTGAGCATGGTTTAAAGTCACTAGAAATCGCTCAATTAGTCGCGCAGTTAGAGCAACAAATGTCGTGCATTTTAGTAAGTGATAATGTGTTTGCTTATATTAGCCCAAGTGATACACCCGCAGGCATTTTAGCGGTAATTCAGCAACCAACAGCATTGGGTTTGGCTGTGCCACAAGGCTCATGCGTAATATTAGAAACCGTACAAGATACGGGTAATTTAGGCACTATTTTGCGTACCGCCGCAGCAGCAGGTATTGATGAGGTTTTTTTAAGTGAAGGTTGCGCACAAGCATGGTCTCCACGTGTATTACGTGCCGCAATGGGCGCGCATTTTGTATTAACTATTCAAGAAAAAGTAGATATTGTTGCCTTGTTAGCCTTATTTAAAGGGCAAGTATTAGCAACGGGCTTACAGCAAGCAAAATCGTTATATGACTTAGATTTAACACAAGCAACAGCATGGTTGTTTGGTAGTGAGGGGCAGGGTTTATCTGCACCAATCATGGCTTTAGCGCATCAACAAGTAATTATTCCGATGGCGCAAGGTGTAGAGTCGTTAAATGTGGCGGCAGCAGCGGCGGTATGTTTGTTTGAGCAAAGACGACAAACGTTATGTGCTGTTTAATGAGCTGTTATTTATTGAGTTAAGAANNGTGGTATTAAAACCACCATCGACATATAAAATCTCGCCACTAATGCCCGATGCTAAACTAGAGCATAAAAAGGCCGCTGCATTACCTACTTCTTCAATGGTCACATTACGGCGTAACGGTGTTGCTGCTTCGTTATAAGCCAACATCTTTCTAAAGTTTTTAATGCCACTAGCAGCTAAGGTTCTAATTGGTCCTGCGGAAATGCCATTGACGCGCACGCCAAAAGGCCCAAGGCTAGACGCTAAGTAACGCACATTGGCTTCTAGGGAGGCTTTGGCTAAACCCATGACATTATAATTAGGTAACACACGCTCCGAACCTTGATAAGTTAAGGTTAAGACATTGCCTTGTGCTTTAACTAATAACGGCTTTGCTGCTTTGGTTAATGCCGTTAGGCTATAGCTACTAATGTCATGTGCGAGTCTAAAACCTTCACGTGTGGTGACATCAACAAAGTCGCCTTCGAGTTGGTCGGCAGGGGCAAAGGCAACCGAATGTACTAAGGTGTCTAAACTGTCCCAATGTTGGCCTAATTGCTCAAATAANNCCAAAACTGGCAGCAAACTCTTCAACACGTTTTTTTAATTTGTCATTTTGGTAAGTAAAAGCCAACTCTGCGCCTTCGCGGTGCATAGCGGCAGCAATACCATAAGCAATCGACAATTTACTGGCGACTCCCACAATTAATACGCGTTTACCGTGCATAAAACCCATCATTTGCTCCTAATGTTTGCCTATACAAGCTATTTGCGCCTGTTGCTAAAAATATCAAGCGAGTGTGCCACAAAAGTATGCTTACTCTCTAGAGGGACTAAGCCGTATTAGCCAACGCCGCTTGTAACAATTGTTGCGTGTAAGGGTGTTGAGGATTGGTAAATAAGCTGTGCGCATCATTGCTTTCTACAATCACCCCATGACGCATAACTAAAACCCGATGACTCATGGCTTTAACCACTTTAAGGTCGTGGCTAATAAAAATACAGGCAAAGCCGCGTTCGCTTTGTAAGCGGCGTAATAATAAAACAATTTGTTTTTGTACGGTGCGGTCAAGTGCCGAGGTTGGCTCATCTAAAATTAGTAACTTAGGCTTTAACACTAAGGCGCGAGCAATAGCAATGCGTTGCCGTTGTCCACCCGAAAACTCGTGTGGATAACGATGGCGTGATTCGGGGTCGAGTTCGACGGCTTCTAGGGCTTCAATGACGCGCTGTTGTTGTTCGAGTTTGGTTAAACCTAATAACTCTAAACCCTCGCTCACGATTTGCCCGACGCTTAAACGTGGGCTTAAACTGCCATAAGGGTCTTGAAATACAATTTGTAAATCTTTGCGCACGTTACGTAATTGATTTTGAGACAGTGGTACGAGGTCTTGCCCTTGAAAAACGATGCTACCTTCAGTCACGGTAGTTAAACGAGTAATGGCAAAGGCAAGCGTTGATTTGCCTGAGCCACTTTCACCCACGACACCCAAGGTTTCACCTGCTTTAAGGTATAGTTTAAGGCCATCAATTGCTTTAACGTGGTCAACCACGCGTTGCCAAAAGCCTTTTTTAATAGGAAACCATAAGCGTAAATCGTCGATGCTGAGTAAAGTTTGGGCATTGGTGGCGATGGGTTCGGGTGCGCCATCGGGTTCGGCAGCTAATAATAATTGGGTATAAGGGTGTTGAGGGTTGTTAAATAAGGTGTTGGTGGTATTGGTTTCTACAATTAAGCCTTGCTGCATCACGGCAACACGCTGCGCAAAGCGTTTAACTAAACTTAAATCATGCGAAATTAATAAGACTGCCAGACCAAATTTAGCTTGTAGCTTTTGTAGTAAATGTAAAATTTGCTCTTGTAAGGTGACATCAAGCGCGGTGGTGGGTTCGTCAGCAATCAATAAACGTGGATTATTGGCCAAAGCCATCGCAATCATGACACGTTGGCGTTGGCCACCAGAAAGCTCATGCGGATAACTATTTAAGCGTTTTTGAGGCTCAGGAATACCCACTTCGTGTAAAAGCTCAAGGGTACGTTGTTGAGCTTCACTTTTGCTTAACGTTTGATGCTGCAAAATGTTTTCGCTAATTTGTTTTTCTATGGTGTGCAAAGGATTAAGCGAGGTCATTGGCTCTTGAAAAATAATGCCTATTTTGTCGCCACGTAATTGCTGTAATTTGGCTTCGGGGGCTAATAATAAATCTTCATCTTCAAATAAAATTTGCCCTTGATAATGCGCATGACTCGGCAATAAACGCATAATAGATTGCGCGGTTAATGATTTGCCAGAACCACTTTCGCCCACTAAAGCTAACATTTCGCCTTGTTGTAGGCTAAAGCTCACACCCTTAACAGGCTCACTGCTTTGTGTGCCTGTATTATCAAAATGAACATGTAAATCGTTAACCACCAATAAAGGGGCGGTCAAATTACTGTTTACGGGGGTCAAAGGCATCGCGTACCGCCTCACCAATAAAAACTAAAAGGGTTAATAAAACAGCTAGGGTAAAAAAAGCCGATAACCCTAACCATGGCGCATTCATGTTATTTTTGCCTTGTGCTACCAACTCACCCAACGAGGGAGAGCCTACAGGTAAACCAAAACCTAAAAAGTCTAATGAGGTTAATAAACCAATTGCGCCTGTAAAAATAAACGGTAAAAACGATAAAGTAGAAACCATTGCATTAGGCAAAATATGCCTAAACATGATTTTGGCATCGCTTAACCCTAAGGCACGTGCAGCGCGTACATATTCTAAATTACGGCCACGTAAAAATTCGGCACGAACCAAGCCCGTGAGTTCTGTCCAACTAAATAACAGCATTAAGCCCAACAGCCACCAAAAGCTTGGCTCGACTAAACTGGCCATAATAATCAGCATAAATAACATCGGTAAGCCTGACCAAATTTCGATAAAGCGTTGCCCTAAAAGGTCAACCCAACCACCATAAAAGCCTTGGATTGCGCCTACAATAATGCCCACTACCGAGCTAACAATAGTTAGGGTGAGGGCAAATAGTACCGAGATTCTAAAGCCATAAATAATACGTGCTAACACATCGCGGCTTTGGTCATCTGTGCCTAGCCAATTAATATTTGACGGTGGCGCAGGGGTAGGTACATTTAGATTATAATTAATGGTGTTATAACTAAATGGAATCGGTGGCCATACAATCCAGCCTTGGGCATTAATGAGTTCGGCCACAAAAGGGTCGCGGTAGTCGGCATTACTGGTAAGGGTGCCGCCAAANNTATTGGCTTTAAAATTGGCAATGCGTCGTTGATTAAGAGGAGATAATCTCATGGTTAATTCCGACTATTAAAATCAATACGTGGGTCAACAAACATATAGGTTAAATCACTAATAATGCGTAAAATCAAACCAATAAGCGTAAAAATATACAGGGTGCCAAAAATAACGGGGTAATCACGATTAATTACCGACTCAAAACTTAATAAGCCTAAGCCATCTAAATTAAAAATAACTTCGATTAAAAATGAGCCTGTAAAAAATACCCCTAAAAGGGCAGAAGGAAACCCAGCAATAATAATTAACATGGCATTACGGAAGACATGACCATATAACACTTGGTTTTGACTTAGTCCTTTGGCTTTAGCAGTCACCACATATTGTTTGTGTATTTCGTCCAAAAAAGAGTTTTTGGTGAGCATGGTTAAAGTAGCAAAACCGCCAATGGTTAAACATAAAATGGGTAATACCATGTGATGGGCATAGTCTAAGGCTTTTTGGGTTAATGACAATTGTTCGAAATTTTCGGATATTAAGCCCTGCATCGGAAATATCTGCCAGTAACTTCCGCCTGCAAATAAAATAATTAATAAAATAGCAAACAAAAACCCCGGAATAGCATAACCGACAATAATTAAACTACTGGTGGCTATATCAAAATTAGAGCCATGTTTAAGTGCTTTTTTAATCCCTAAAGGAATAGAAATTAAATAAACAATTAAGGTACTCCATAAACCTAAAGAAATCGAAACAGGCATTTTTTCTTTGATTAAATTAATCACACTTTCATCTCTAAAAAAGCTTTTGCCAAAATCGAATTGCAAATAATTTTTTACCATTAAGGTAAAACGCTCGCTGGCAGGTTTATCAAAGCCATATTGTTTTTCGAGGTCTTTAATCAGTTGTGGGTCTAAACCCTGTGCGCCCCTATAGCTAGAATTATTATTGCTATTATTGTTGCTACTGTTACCCATGTCACCTTGTGTGCTGCCTGTAGCGCGGTTCCCCGTTTTGTCTAGCCCCTGAACTTTGGCAATAGCTTGCTCTACAGGCCCACCGGGTGCGGCTTGTGTAATAATAAAATTAATTAATAAAATGCCAAATAACGTTGGAATGATTAGTAATAAACGGCGTAGGACATAACCTAACACAGAACATACTCCACAATTTAGAGAAAAGAGCAGCCTCAAAAGAGGCCGCTAGCTGCTTATTTAATGCCTTGTGCGGCGCGAATTTTTTTGGCTTTTTGTGCGTTAGCCCACCAAAAATCTAAGCCTAAATCATATTTTGGTTTAATTTTGGGTTGCTCTAAATAATTCCAATAAGCAATGCGGTGATTACGAATATGAAAATGTGGAATCACATAATAGCCTGCCAATAACACACGGTCGAGGGCGCGAGTGGCGGTGACTAATTGCTCACGGCTGGTGGCGGCAATGATTTTTTCGATAAGTGCATCAACAACAGGGTCTTTAATACCTACCAAGTTGCGGCTGCTATTGGTATCGGCGGCTTTAGAGCCAAAAAAGCCCCGCTGCTCATTACCGGGTGATAAAGACTGCGCAAAATTGCCTACCACCATATCAAAATCAAAATTGCGTTGACGATTAATATATTGAGGAATATCAACAACACGAATATTCATCTCTATTCCAAGTCGTGCTAAGTTTTGCTTAAACGGTTGTACGATACGTTCAAGTTCTGGTTGAGCTAGCAATATTTCAAAACTAAACACTTCTTTTTTACTGTTAGTTAATTTGCCGTTTTGTACCGTCCAACCTGCACTGGTTAAGATTTTTTGTGCTGTCATTAAATTAGCGCGATTATTACCCGAGCCATCAGTTTTTGGTGCTTGATACGGTGTGCTAAATACAATAGCGGTCAGTTGTTTACGATAGGTGTTTAATAAAGCAAGCTCGTCACCTTTGGGTAAACCTGTTGCCGCTAATTCGGAGTTGGCAAAATAGCTGTTAGTACGAGTGTAGGCATTATGAAATAAAGCCCGATTACTCCATTCAAAATCAAAGGCATAAGCAAGAGCTTGACGAACCCTAATATCTTGAAATAACGGTTTGCGTGTATTATATAAAAAGCCCTGCATACCTTGCGGCGTTAAATCAACGGGCATTTCTTTTTTGACATTGCCTTGTTTAATGGCAGGAAAGCTATATTGTGTTGCCCAATTTTTGGCACTGTTTTCGGCTCTAAAATCATATTGACCTGCTTTAAAGCCTTCTAAAGCAACGGTCATGTCGCGGTAAGAAATATAGCTAATGGTATCAAAGTTATAACGCCCTTTATTAACAGGCAAATTAGCTGCCCAATAGTTAGGATTGCGTTGATACACAATGCTACGACCTGCATCGACCTTAGCCAATACATAAGCACCGCTACCTATAGGAATCTCTAAGTTAGTGGCATTAAAGTCACGTTTTGCCCAAAAGTGTTTAGGTAAAATAGCTTGCTCACCCACAATTAAACCCAATTCGCGATTGGTTTTACTTTTAAAGCTAAACTTAACGCGAGTTTTATCTAAGGCTTCAATTTTTTCTATATCGCCATAATAGTTTTTTAAGCCTGCTGCACCTTCTTTTTTAATGATATTAAAGGTAAATGCTACGTCATCGGCTGTGACAGGTTTGCCATCACTAAAACGTGCATTAGGATTAAGGTGATAAATAATCCAACTGGCATCTTCGGGGTCNNAAACCATAACGGGTAAATGGTTCGTCTAAAGAGGCTTTAGTGAGTGAGTCGTAAATATAATAAGTGCCATCAATGGCATTGCCTTTGTCAATAAAAGGGTTAGTGCTATCAAAGCCACCAATAGAAGCCAAGCGTAATTCACCGCCTTTAGGCGCATTAGGGTTGGCATAAGCAAAAGCAGAAAAATTGGCGGCTAAAGCAGGTTGGCCATGTAAGGCGACGGCATGAGTAATTTCGGTTGCTGCAAGGCTAAACATTGGTAGTGCGCTAAATAACGCACCTAAAATAATTTTTTTCATGTTATTCCTATTTGAGCAAAGACTGTGACTATAACGACAACCGCCGCAAAAATGCGGCGGGTTGGGGTTTATTT
>DDBM01000114.1 GCA_002333125.1 Moraxellaceae bacterium UBA2032
ACACCACGACCACTAAAGGCTTGCTCGGAGTCTAAGCCTAAATACTGAGCCGATGCACCTGTTGCAATAATCACGGCATCTGCTGTGTAGTGACCACTATCACCCATTAATTTAAAAGGACGTTGACTAAAATCGACTTCGTTAATATGGTCAAAAATAACTTCTGTACCAAAACGTTCGGCATGAGCCTGCATACGCACCATTAAATCAGGGCCTGTTAAGCCATGTGCATCACCAGGCCAATTATCGACTTCGGTAGTGGTGGTAAGCTGGCCACCTGCTTGAATACCCGTAATGACTACAGGGTTTAGATTGGCACGCGCTGCATAGACAGCCGCCGTATAACCCGCAGGGCCAGAACCTAAAATTAACAAACGAATATGACGCGAATCCATTATTGACTCCACTTAATAATAAATAAACAAATAAAACATAACTGATAAATAAGGGCTATAAACATAAAAAGCAAGGCGATAAACGTAAAACCATCTAAACTTATTAATAAAATTCAGGAAGTCACCATGAAAATAGCTATTCCGCGTGAACGTAAAACCTTAGAAGGGCGCGTTGCGCTCACCCCCGAAGCAGTATTTACTTTAATTGAGGCAGGGCATGATGTTTATGTTGAAAGTGAAGCAGGGCAACTGAGTGGTTATANNTTTATCAAGCCGATTTAATTGTTAAAGTCAAAGAGCCTATGCCACAAGAATTAGCCTTGCTTAAGCCATCACAAAAACTATTTTGTTATTTACATCTAGCTGCTTACCCCAAAGTCTTAAAGCAACTTCTTGATAAAAAAGTCACTGCCTTAGCCTTTGAAACACTGACTGTTAATGGGAGTTTGCCTTTATTAGCACCAATGAGTGCCATTGCAGGGCGTTTATCTGTTCAATTGGCCATGCAGTATTTACAACAAAATCAGGGTGGCGCAGGGGTGTTATTAGGCGGTGACTTTAATGTGTATCAGCGNNGTCTTAGTAAAAGGGGCAAACGCGCCCAAATTATTAACGCTAGCTTTGCAACAAAAACTAGCTAAGGGTAGGGTCATGGTGGATATTGCCATAGACCAAGGGGGCTGTATTGAAGGTATACAAGCAACCGACTGGCAACAACCTATTTATTGGAAAGATGGCTTAGGTTATATTGCGGTCACTAATATGCCTGCCGCCGTACCACGCACCGCCACCCAATTATTATCGACTGCTATTTTGCCCTATGTGCTTGCCTTGGCGCGTGGTGAGCTGTTGACTAATGCAGCATTACAAAGTGCGATTGCGGTAGATAATGGTCAAATTGTGCATCCTGCACTTAAAAAACCTTAATCTATGAGGTGAATCTACACAAGGCAACACGCTTTTTATGCTAAAAATCGCATATACTTGAGCATTCTTTTTAATAAATGCACGGATTTTGGTTGTGACTGCTTCTTTACAAAATAATGCTGCTAATACAAATAGTTCATCTACTCATCAACACAAAGGTTGGCGCGAAGTCCAAAGTATAGGTTGGCTTGGTCTTGGTTTATACCTGTTTGTGGCTTTGCTGACCTATTCACCCTTAGACCCTGGTTGGTCAAAGCTAAGTAGCGAAACCTTAGCTGTTTCTAACTCGGCAGGTATCTCGGGTGCATGGTTATCTGACCTGTTTTTTAGCTTTTTAGGTAAAGCTGCTTTTTTGTTGCCCTTATTTTGCGTTTTTGAGGTGTTAGCTATTTGGCGTAATCCAAATAATGGCTTTAAGTTTTGGTTTAGATGGCTAGCGCAAAGTTTATTATTGGTGTCCACTGCAGGATTATGTACCTTACATAGCGTAGAGCTAAGCGAAACCATTTTAAATGCCGCAGGTGGTATTATTGGGCTAGAAGTGGCTCATGCCATGCTACAAAGTTTTGGTTTAATTGGCAGTAGTGCGTTGCTAGGCGGAGTCATTTTATTAAATGGCACATTAGTGACAGGCTTTTCGTGGCGTTTAGTGTTAGAAGCCTTAGGTTATGCACCTTATGCTTTATTATTAAAACTCCAAGCTAGCTTGCAACACAAAACCCAAGAATATAAAGAACATAAAACGCAACAACAAGATCTTGAGGTTGCCGCCAAAAAGCCCGAAGAAACATTTGAACTTAACATTACAAATCAACAAGTAAAATCACAAATTAAACCTGCCGAACGTATAGAGCCGTCATTAAACAATTTACCAACCTTAGTTAGTGATGATGCTTCTACACCGCAACTAGGCGAAGCACCACAGGTTTTAGACGAATTAAACGAAGTGTTATCAGGTTTTACGCAAGAAATGCCCGCCATTACGCCCGCAATGTTGGCCGCAGCAAAAGCAGATATTACTGCACAACAAGCGGTAGAGGAATTAGATGTATCTTCTGTTAATAACACTAACGAAAGCAATAAGTTATTAACAATACTTAAAGAGTCACCAACAGAAAATATACTTGTTGATGATCTAGAACAAAACCAGCAATTACAACAATCACAAGACTTATTAAGTGCCGATCTTGGTGCGTTTTTTAGTGATGATGATTTTCCTGTGCTTGAACAATCCGCGCCTGTTGTTAGCCCACAACAAGTAGCTACACCAAAAACCGTTGAGCCGACAATTCAGCCAGTAGTTGCACATAAAGAAGCCATACAAAAAGAAGTTGTTGCCGAAAAAATTACGCCACAAATAACACCTCAAAAAGCACACACACCTGAGCCTATTATCGAGAAAGCTCAAGTTATTGAAGAAGTTACAGCACATTTAGAGAGTGTAGATGAGCCAGAGCTAACTGACCTTGAACAAAATGATATTAGCTATCATCAAATTGATGATGAAATTGAGATAGACAATAACGAAGCTTCTTTTGTCAACATAGAAGAAGAGGCTACGTTAACTCCAGAACCTATTGCACCCGTTCAATCTCCTCAAGTTACTCAGCTTAACAGTATAGAGAACGAAGATGATTTTGATGAGGTACATTTTGAGCCAAGTGTTGCACCAACACCGCCAGCAGCTAAACCTTTGCCTGCGATGCACTCGGCTTCTATTAATACCCATCGCACCAAATTGCCGTCTTTAGACTTGCTCGAAAAACCTGACAGTAACCGTAAAGAAGGCTTTACGCCTGAGCAATTAGAGCGTTTATCACGCTTGTTAGAAATAAAACTTAAAGAGTTTAATATTGATGCAAAAGTGGTTGATGCGTTGCCAGGCCCTGTCGTAACACGTTTTGAAGTGGATTTGGCCGCAGGGGTTAAAGTCTCCAAAATTACCAATATTGCTAAAGATTTAGCGCGTTCCATGGCGATGATTTCGGTGCGTATTGTAGAAGCCATTTTGGGTAAAACTGTGATTGGTATAGAAATACCTAACGAAAATCGCCAAATTGTGCGTTTTAGAGAAATTTTAGATACGCCCGTTTATCAAGAAAAAGAATCACCTATTACGATGGCTTTAGGTAAAGATATTAGTGGTATTCCGATGGTGGCCGACATGGCGCGGATGCCGCATTTATTAGTAGCAGGTACAACGGGTTCGGGTAAATCGGTGGGCGTAAATGCCATGATTTTAAGTATTTTGTATAAGGCTACGCCTGACGAAGTACGTTTAATTTTGATTGACCCTAAAATGCTAGAATTATCTATTTACGATAAAATCCCGCATTTGTTAACGCCTGTTGTGACCGATATGAAAGATGCGGCTAACGCCTTACGTTGGTCGGTTGCCGAAATGGAACGTCGTTATAAACTCATGGCGGCAGTGGGTGTGCGTAATTTGGCAGGCTTTAATGCCAAATTAAAAGAATGCGAAGCGAAGGGTGAAAATATTTTAGACCCCTTATGGAAACCAGAAGATACAAGCTTGCAAGATAGCGCACCACGTTTAGAGCCTTTACCGTTTGTAGTGATTGTAATTGACGAATTTGCCGACATGATGATGGTGGTTGGCAAAAAAGTAGAAGAGTTAATTGCGCGTATTGCTCAAAAAGCCCGCGCCGCAGGGATTCACTTAATTTTGGCCACACAACGTCCCTCAGTAGATGTAATCACAGGTTTAATTAAAGCCAACGTGCCATCTCGTATTGCGTTTCAGGTGTCTAGTAAAATTGATTCACGAACCATTTTAGACCAAGGCGGTGCAGAGCAGTTATTGGGTCATGGCGATATGCTATTTCAACCCATTGGCAGCAATTTACCTGTGCGGATTCATGGTGCCTTTGTGAGTGATGATGAAGTACATCGTGTGTGTGACCATTGGCGTAGTTGTGGTGAACCCAATTACATTGAAGCCATTCTGCAAGAATATAACGATGACGGTACACCCGCTAAAGGCGCAACAGGTGGTATGGGTGACGAAGACGTTGATGCCGAACAAGATGTTTTATACGATGATGCCGTAGCTTTTGTCTTAGAAACACGTCGCGCTTCTATCTCTTTTGTGCAGCGTAAATTTAAAATTGGCTACAATCGTGCCGCACGTTTAATTGAAGCAATGGAAATGGCTGGTTTGGTTAGCTCAATGCAAGGTAATGGCACGCGTGAAGTGTTAGTTCCTAATAATAATTAGTGTTTTTAGGGTGTATTTGTGAGGGCAGACAACGGGGTCTGCCCGTGCTTTTGGTGAAAGCTATAACCTAAAGCATACACACTAGGCTAATTGCTCAACAAAACACTGCTATAAGTCTTACCCAACATTGCTTTTATGTGCTTATGCTATAAAGATTATTTTAAAATTAGAGTTTTTTATTTATGCGTATGTTAACTGTTATTACCTTAGCAACCTTGTCTGGCTTGACGATAGCCGATGAAGCCGCCAGTCAAAAACTTAATGCGCTACTCGAAAAAACAACTAGCATATCGGCTCATTTTGAGCAAAATACCTTAGACCCTAAAGGGAAGTCTTTGCAAAAAATAATGGGCGAAATGCAGGTTAAACGACCTAATTTATTTAGATGGGACACTACCCATCCTTTTGAACAACATATTATTGCCAATGGTGAAGTGGTGTGGGTTTATGACCCCGAATTACAACAAGCCACCAAACAGAAACTCGATAAACAAGTGGCCAATACACCTGCTTTATTGTTATCTGGTGACAGTAAAAAAATTGCCTCCTCATTTAATGTTAGTGAAGAAAAGTCTGCTAAAAACACCACGTTTATTTTAAAACCCAAAGATAAAGAAACCGTTTTTGAGAGTTTGCGGGTCTCTTTTAATGGCTCAACGCTTAATTCTATGCAATTAAAAGATTCTTTAGGCCAAAAAACCGATATTGTCTTTAGTCAAGTGCAAGTTAATGGCAAAATTGCGCCATCTCTGTTTCAGTTCACACCACCTAAAGATGTAGATGTGATTGACGAATAATATTTAAATAAGTTCCCTCTCCTGATTTAGGGGAGGGTTAGGGTGGGGTTTAACAAAACACCCCCTCCCAACCTCCTCCTTAACAGGTGGAGGAGTAATAGACCCACTTTGTATTGAGAGAACCATGTTAGACGCAAAATTATTACGCACACAGGCTGAG
The DNA here is from genome assembly GCA_002333125.1 of Moraxellaceae bacterium UBA2032. Lineage (GTDB taxonomy): Bacteria > Pseudomonadota > Gammaproteobacteria > Pseudomonadales > Moraxellaceae > Agitococcus. The sequence goes on from DDBM01000114.1 coordinate 5,518, forward strand.
TTTGTGGCCACTCGTTTACAGTGCCGTCATGTAGAGTTAGACACCGCCAAATTAGCTGCTTTTGAAGAGCAACGTAAAGTGTTACAAAGCGAAACCGAAAGTTTGCAAGCCGAGCGTAATGCAGGTGCCAAACAAATTGGCGCAGCCAAAAAAAGTGGTGCAGATGTCGAACCCATCATGGTGCGGATGCAAGAAGTTAATCAACGCCTAGAAACGGTTAAAGTTGAATTAGAAAACTTACAAGCTGACATTAATGCGTTTAGCATGGCTTTGCCTAATTTGCCGCATGAGTCTGTACCTACAGGCAAAGGCGAAGACGACAATGTAGAAGTGCGTCGTTGGGGAGTAATCAAAGCATTAGATTTTGAAGCCAAAGACCATGCTGATTTAGGTGAAGAGTTAGGCTTGCTCGATTTTGCTACCGCCACCAAAATTACAGGATCACGCTTTTCGGTACTTAAAGGCAGTTTAGCACGCCTACAACGGGCGTTAACGCAATTTATGCTTGATTTACATAGCACTGAGCATGGTTATCAAGAAGTGTATGTGCCGTTTTTAGTCAATGCTGAAAGCTTAAAAGGCACAGGCCAATTACCTAAGTTTGAAGAAGATTTATTTAAGCTACAGGGCGAAAAGCCTTATTATTTGATTCCAACCGCCGAAGTACCCGTTACTAATATTGCGCGTGACGAAATTATTGCCGCCGAACAACTGCCTGTAAAATATGTAGCACATACGCCTTGTTTTAGAAGTGAGGCAGGTTCTTATGGCAAAGATACACGTGGTTTAATTCGTCAACATCAATTTGAAAAAGTTGAATTGGTACAATTAGTACGCCCAGAAAATTCCTATCAAGCCTTAGAGGAATTATTGGGTCATGCCGAAAAAGTACTACAACTGTTAAACTTGCCGTATCGTGTCATGTTGTTATGTGGCGGAGATATGGGCTTTTCTGCCGCTAAAACTTACGACATAGAAGTGTGGTTACCTGCACAAAATAAATTTCGTGAAATTTCTTCTTGTTCCAATTTTGAAGCCTTTCAAGCGCGTCGTATGCAAGCCCGTTACCGTGACAAAGACAGTAAGCCCGATTTACTGCATACCTTAAATGGCTCTGGTTTGGCGGTAGGGCGTACCTTAGTGGCTATTTTAGAAAATTATCAACAAGCCGATGGCTCTATTATTATTCCTGAGGTATTGCAGCCTTATATGGGCGGTATTCAGGTTATAGGGAGATAAACAATGTTAGTTAATCAAGACGTTGCAGCGCGATTTTTAGCCGCTTATAAAGAATTAATGCAAGCCTTAAATCAGGGTGTAGAACCTGAAAACATGGAACAATATGCCAAATTGCGTGAAATGATTTATTTTTATCGTAATAATCATCCACAAGTCTATGAAGATGCCTTAATACCCGAATGGCTAAATACCATTAAAAACGCGGTGTTTGGTGAGTTTATTTATCTTAAAAAGTATCAAAAAGGTTATGTATTACAAGAGATGACCACAGGCACTTTTTATCAGGTTAAAGGCTTAACGACTAACTTAGAAGACTCGTTACCTGAGTTTATGATTGTAAAAACAGCGTTATTGCCTTTTGAGGGTGAGTGGTTGTGTGATGGTTTGTTAATTCATAAAACCGAGTTAAGCAAAGAAGACGCACGCGCCGCCCGAGATGCTTATGCCGAAGCCAAAAAACAAAAGCAGGTGATTGCTTAATGGATTATTTACCCGTCTTTTTTAAAATCACTAATCAATCTTGTTTAGTGGTAGGCGGTGGCCATATCGCCAAACGTAAAGTTAATTTGTTGCTTAAAGCAGAGGCAAAAGTAACGGTTATTGCGCTTGAAGTGTTGCCTGAGTTAAAAGCGCAAATTTTGGCATCAGGTGGGCAAGTAATAGAACAAGCCTATCAAGCAAGTTATGTGGCTAATCAACGCTTAGTGATTGCCGCCACCGATGACTTGGCTTTAAACAAACAAGTGTTTGATGACTGTGAAGCACTTAGTATTCCTGTTAATGTGGTTGATGCACCCGATTTATGTCGATTTATTTTTCCGTCAATTATTGACCGCTCGCCCGTTGTGGTGGCTATTTCGAGTAGTGGTCAATCGCCTGTTTTGGCGCGTATGTTGCGTACCCGTTTAGAAAGTATTATTCCTGCGGCCTATGGTCAATTAGCGGCTTTTGTAGGTTCTTTTAGAAAACAAGTGCAACAAGTCTTACCTGACACCTCATTACGTCGTGCTTTTTGGGAAAAGGAGCTACAAGGGCGTTTTGCTGAGTTGGTTTACAATGGCCGTTTAGATGCCGCCACCGAGCATTTACAGCAAGCTTTGAGTACACATCAACAACATGCAGGTGAAGTTTACTTAGTAGGTGCAGGGCCGGGCGACCCTGATTTATTGACCTTTAAAGCAGTACGTTTAATGCAGCAAGCCGATGTGGTGGTGTATGACCGTTTAGTATCTCAACCTATTTTAGATTTGTGTCGGCGTGATGCTGACTTAATCTATGTGGGCAAAGCACGTGCTAATCATGTGGTGCCTCAAGAAGATATAAATCAACTGTTGGTGCGTTTAGCTCAAGAGGGCAAGCGAGTTTGTCGCCTAAAAGGTGGTGATCCGTTTATTTTTGGACGCGGTGGGGAAGAAATCGAAGAGTTAGCCGAGGCAGGCATTGCCTTTCAGGTTGTACCCGGTATTACTGCCGCCAGTGGTTGTTCGGCTTATGCAGGCATTCCACTAACACATCGCAATTATGCTCAATCGGTACGCTTTGTGACTGGCCATTTAAAAGATGGTACACCCAATTTACCGTGGTCTGAGCTTATCCATGAGCGTCAAACCTTGGTGTTATATATGGGCTTAGTGGGGCTAGATGAAATTACTCAGCAACTCATGGCGCATGGTATGCGTGCCGATATGCCTGTTGCGTTAATTTCGCATGG
>DDBM01000069.1 GCA_002333125.1 Moraxellaceae bacterium UBA2032
GCGCATACCGTGATTTTTCCGCATCAACCTAAAAATGAATGGGATGAGTCCTTAGCGGTATTGGCGCGTTTATGTGCCGAGCATCAAGTCGAACTTATTGCTATTGGTAATGGCACGGCCTCGCGTGAAACTGACCAACTCGCTGCCGAACTCATCAAAAAACACCCCGAACTTAAATTGACTAAAATTGTGGTGAGCGAAGCAGGGGCATCAGTGTATTCGGCATCTGCTTTAGCGGCAGAAGAATTTCCTCAATTAGATGTTGTTTATCGCGGTGCGGTGTCGATTGCGCGTCGCCTGCAAGAACCGTTAGCCGAATTAGTTAAAATTGACCCTAAAGCGATTGGCGTGGGGCAGTATCAACATGATGTCAATCAAGTGCAATTAGCGCGTGGCCTTGAGGGAGTGGTTGAAGACTGTGTGAATGCGGTGGGGGTTGATGTCAACATGGCTTCTGTGCCGTTATTAACTCGTATTGCAGGCTTAAATAAAACTATTGCNNGCAAAAACCTTTGAACAAGCGGCAGGGTTTTTACGGGTTGTGGGTAGTGCTAATCCCTTAGATGGCTCTAGTGTTCACCCTGAAGCCTATCCTGTGGTAGAAAAAATCTTGCGTAATCAAGGTGTATCATTAAGTGAGTTGATGGGTAGGGGCAGCAAAATTGCCCATCTTAATGCGGCTGATTANNGCCCGTGACCCACGTCCTGCCTTTGTTGCGCCACAATTTATGGACGGCGTAACCGATGTTAAAGATTTAGTGGTTGGCATGGTGATGGAAGGGGTGGTGACTAACGTTACTAACTTTGGTGCGTTTGTGGATATTGGCGTGCATCAAGATGGCTTGGTGCATATTTCGATGTTATCCGATGCTTTTGTCAAAGACCCACATGCGGTGGTTAAAGCAGGCGATATTATTAAAGTCAAAGTGATTGATGTTGACGTGCCGCGTAAGCGTATTGCCTTAACCTGTCGTTTAGCCGAAAAGCCTGCGCCGCAACAACAAGCCGCGCGTAATGAGCCAAAAGTGTCAAACCAACGTAGTTTTAATAGCTCTGCGCAGCAAAAGCCTAAAGGTTCTACACCTGTTAAAACAGGCACTTTAGGCGATTTATTTGCCAAAGCAGGGTTAAAAAAGTAGTTGAAGCCTGTTGCCAATGCCGTATTATTAAACAGTTAACAAATCAAAATGGAGAAAGAAATGTCAGGTAATCCTTTATTAGGTGATCGTTTTAGCGATAACACAAGCACCGATACAAGCAGAATGACGATTAAAGGAACAATTAATCGTTTGGCGATGTTGTTAGCTATTACCGTGGTGACGGCTGCGTGGACATGGCAACGTTTTACAGTAAACCCAAGCGAAGCCATGTTGTGGGCAATTGGGGGAGCGGTTGCGGGCGTGGTCATGGTGTTGGTGCTAATGTTTAAGCAAACCTTAGCTCCTTATTTGGCTCCTGCGTATGCGGTAGCCGAAGGCTTATTTATTGGCGCAATTTCGGCGCGTTATGATGCTCAATTTGGTGGAATTGTTTTTCAGGCTGTCATGCTCACGTTTGGTATTATGTTTGCCATGTTAGTGGCTTATAGTACAGGCTTAGTTCGCGCCACACCGTTATTGGTTAAAACTGTTGTGATGGCTACGCTTGGCATTGCTGCTTTTTATTTGATTGCGATGGTGATGACCATGTTTGGTATCGAAGCCCCTTTAATTCATAGCAGTGGGCCAATGGGTATCGGATTTAGTGTACTTGTATTAGGTGTTGCTGCGTTTAATTTGATTATTGATTTTGATTTTATTGAAAATGGCGCAAACATGGGTCTACCCAAATATATGGAGTGGTATGGCGCATTTGCTATGTTAGTTACTCTCGTGTGGTTGTATGTTGAGGCATTACGTTTAATTTCTAAATTAAGAGATTAATAGTTTTGTTGTGCCATAAAAAAAGAGCCAATTATGGCTCTTTTTTATGCGGCTTGATTTAGCGAGCCGCTAACTTACCCGCCATCCATGTCATACAGCGACGCGGCATTAAACGAATAATAAAAGGCAAAGGCTTATTTAGTAAACCTGTGACGACCATTGGACAACCACACTTCATGGCACATAATGCTGTTTTTGCCACGGTTTCGGGGGTATCCATAATTTTCATCATAAACGTCCCGCCATTACCTGCTACATCATGAAACTCCGTCGCCGTTGCACCAGGACAAACCGCCAATACCTTAATGCCGTTTTTCTTTTCTTCGGCGGCAAGTGCTTCTGAAAACATCAACACATACGATTTGGTTGCACCATACACTGCAAAATTAGGGCAAGCCTGAAACGCAGCTACCGAGGCAATATTCATAATCCGGCCTTGTTTACGCTCACGCATACTAGGCAACACGGCATGACATAATTCGCTTAGAGCGACCATATTTAATTGCATCATGCCTTGAATACGCTCAAGCGGCATATCACCAAAATTGTCGTTAAGTCCAAAACCTGCGTTATTAATCAGCATATCTACCGATAAGCCAAGTTTTTCGACCTCAGATATAAGTTGTGTGGCTGCACCTACTTGTTCTAAATCTAGGCCAATCACTTCGACACGCACACCATGTTGGCTGCGTAACTCATTAGCCAAAGTCTCTAATTTGTCTTTTCTACGTGCCACAAGCACCAGCGTTTGTTGTTCTTTAGCGGCTAATTGACGTGCTAAGGCTGCACCAATACCACTCGATGCGCCTGTAATAAGTGTTGCTAAGGGTTGACTCATAATAAACTCGTGTATATAAAATAATCGGCAACAAACCAAGTGTATGGCTGCTTTGTATGAATTCATACTATTTGATGATTCGATAATTGTCAAACTATTGAAGTAATAAAAATGCTTTTTGTGAACGAGTTTGTGTTTTTACGATGAAAGTTGTTTAGGGGTGGGAGTAGGGCATCCTAGCCCACTAAAGAGAGCTATTTAATGTACCTGTACAGCAAATAACTGACGAATTTCTGTTAAATCAAATACATACTCGGTATGACAAAACTGACAATTTAAACGAATCTCACCTTGTTCGGCTAAAATATCCTCACACTCCGCTTGACCTATACTTAATAATGCCTGAGCTGTACCGTCGCGTGAGCAAGTGCAGCTAAATGTGACTGCTTGAGACTCAGGTAAAGTCACTTCTTCTTCATGGTATAAACGATACAAAATTTCGTCGGCAGATAAACCTAATAACTCATCGGTTTTTAAGGTTTGTGTCATTTGTACTAAACGTGTCCAGCGGTCTTCATCTTCATCCTCTTGGCTTTGAGGTAAAGCTTGTAATAACAAGCCCGCGCCTTGAGTTTGATTGGCCGCAAGCCATAATCGGGTTGGTAGCTGCTCGGACTGGCTAAAGTAATTTTCTAAATAGTCCGCTAAATTATCACCCGTTAGCTCCACAATACCTTGATAACGCTGACCGTTTTCGGGTTCTAAGGTAATTACCAATAAGCCATCTGCTAATAAATCACTCAAACTAGCCTCATTAGCAAAGTCGGCTTTTTCATTTAGCTGAGCAATCGCACGTATTTGATGATGATGATTACACTCGGCCATCATCATTTTTAACGCCCCATTACCCCTTGCTTGCAAACTTAAACGTCCTTCGAGCTTTAAGGTTGCTGTCAACAAAACACAGGCCGTTACAAACTCAGCGAGTAGTTTTTGAATGACACTAGGATAGGCGTGACGTTCAAAAATTTCGCTTAAACAATCTTGCGTTTGTACAATTTCGCCTCTAACAGGACTATGGGCAAAATAAAAGCGTTGGCGAATATCGGGCATAAAAAATCTCTTTAACAAAAATGGGCGAGTTTGTCGGTATTTTATGGCTTTTTAGCTACTTTAGTTTGGAAAAATCATCAGCAATTTTTATGATAGCGTCTTAAAAGTTAAAATTTAGACAATTTATAGAGGGCTTTAGTATAAACTCAGCCGCGAATTCGTTAGAATACGCAACAAGATTACACAAAATCGTGGTTTTGTTTGACACGAATGCTTGACCAAAATTGTACAAATCGCTACTTTTGCACAATTGTTAGCACTACAAGAACGTAGTTCTTGACAAACAGTGTATGATGCTGACTGTACGCGCTAAACAGCTTTAACATAGCCACACTTGGCACAGATATTCCTAAATCAGGAGGAACTTAATGAAACTCAATCGGATTGCTCTCGCTGTGATATTGGCCGCCCCTTTGGCGATGTCCGCTCATGCTGGCTTGTATTCTGTTACGCCATTAGTTGGCTATCACTCACCTGATAAAGGCGATTCAGGTGCTTATGTGGGCTTGTCAGCTGGTGTGAAGCTATTTCCTGCAGTGTCTGTTGAAGCTGAATACGGCAAAGCTTCAGACGCAAAATTTTTAAACGCAAATATGCTGATTGCTCCTCAATCATGGGCTAGTGGCAAAGTATCTCCTTATGTATTATTTGGTTTTGGCAAAGAAGATATTGATGCTATTACTGGTATTACTAATGGTAGAACAGATACCACTATGAATTTAGGCGGTGGAGCACTTTATCCTCTTGATGACAAATGGTCATTCCGTGGTGAACTGCGCGCTATTCATAACTCTGATTGGAGTAAAACTGACTATTTGTTATTAACAGGTTTGCAATATAGCTGGGGTGGAAGTCAACAGCCACAAGTCATATATACACCTGAGCCTGTTTATGTATTGCCTGCCGATGCCGATGGTGATGGCGTAGTTGATGCTAATGACCGTTGCCCGAATACCCCGTTAGGTTGGGAAGTAGGTACCGATGGTTGTCCACTAGACTACGATCAAGACCGTGTGCCTAATAGTATTGATGAATGTCCAAATACACCTATTGGTATGCAAGTCGGTGCTAATGGTTGCCCATTAGATGAAGATAAAGATGGCGTATCTGATGCTAAAGACAGATGCCCTGGTACTGCACCTGATATCATCGTGGATGATAACGGTTGTGCAAAAACCATAACTAAACAAAGCACAGAAGCTATTAAAGAAGCGATTAATGTTGTGTTTGATAGTAATCAATCCATTATTAAATCTGAGTTTAAAGGTGAAGTGGCAAAAATTGCTGATTTAGCTAAAGCTAACGGTAATTCATTTATCACTATTGAAGGCCATACCGATTCTTCGGGTAACCCTGCCAAAAACAAAGTGTTATCGCTTGCTCGTGCAACTGCGGTAATGAATATGTTGATTAGTGATTACGGTATTGATACAAGTCGTGTTAGCGCAGTCGGTTTTGGCTCTACCAAGCCTGTTGCAACTAATGCAACTGCCGAAGGCAAAGCTCAAAATCGCCGCGTGATTGCTGTATTAACTGCAGAGAAAGTCAACAGTGTCACCACTGAGTTGAAAAAACCTGTTAAAAAAGCTGTAAAAGGCAAAAAAGCTACTAAGAGAAAAGCTAAAAAATAATTAGCTCATTTTCAGTAGCTTAATTGCAACAAAAACCACCTTTTAGGTGGTTTTTGTTTTTTTGAAAAATAAAAATGACGAATTGCACAAGTTGTCATCAGTCTTGCGGTATAATGCGCCCCTTTTCTAGCAACACTCGGCTTTAGACTACTATTATGTCCATTCAAAACCTGCGTAACATCGCCATCATCGCTCACGTTGACCACGGTAAAAC
>DDBM01000007.1 GCA_002333125.1 Moraxellaceae bacterium UBA2032
TAACTTAATGGCATTGGGCCTATGGGGGAGTAACACCCTTTAACTTGACCACCCGTTAAAAACAGTTTTTTGCCATAAGTGGTGATTTGTTGCAGGTTGACTATTTCACCGTTAAAGCGCACAGGTACAAGCAAATTACCCGATTTGCTTTGACGCAAGTTATAAACAGGCACTTGTTTTTTGACTAAATAGCTGTGTTCTTTTCGGGCTTGCGTAGACGTTCGCCATATCCTCAAGGCTTCTTCTTTAGCGGCTTCGCGGTCGTGCTTTTCTCTGACTTGTGCTTGCCGTTGGCGTTCTTCTGCCAATTTTAATGAGGCGGCAATAGCGGCTTGTTGTGCCTCGTTAGGGGTGCTTGCTTGGCCTGATTCTTTGAATAATCCCAAGCCTAAACGGCTGTCTATGGCTTGCGCGGCTTGCCATTGTTTGCAGTCGTGTAAGTAAGCGTATAAGCCCACTAAGTCGCCACCTTTTGCGCCGCCATCGGCAAAGTCATTCCATTTGCCTGTGAGTAAGGACACACTAAAAGAACCTGTTTGACGGTCGCCACGAACGGGGTTTTTAGCTACCCATTCGTGGTGTTGGCGTTTACCCTCGGGCAACCACTCAGGCACTAAGACGACGGCATGATTAAGCGCGGCTGTGGCGGCTTGGCGAATAACTGCTATCAGTTGAGCGTTACTCATAGCGGCCTCCGCTTAGCTTTTCTTTTTTGGCGGCTACCGTGGCACGGCGTTTTTTTAATCCTGTTTGTATTGCGCCTTCTTTTAAGGCGGTTAATACTTTTTCTTGCCAGTAGCTCGCCATAGACTCCGATATTAAGCCTGTATTTTGCGCTTGCTCAATGCGGCCTAATGCCATGCCTTTGACTTCGGCGGCATGGTTGCCTAAGCCGCGTTCTAGTGCCTCAATGTACCAGTCAATACCGCCGTTAAATTGCTCCAACATATCGGCTAATGGCTTAATATCAAACAAGAAATAGCCTTTTAGCCGTTGCTCTAAACGCAACATATAACCAATGTTAAACACAATAGATTTATGAAACGGTAAGCCTTGACACTGTTGATTCACATCTTCAAAAAAATGGCTAGACGCACGGGTGTCCATCCATTCGTCGGCGGCTTCACAACCTTTATGCAGGGTTTCTTCGTAGTCTTTCGGGTACTTGGTTTCAATGCTTGGTAATGCGCCATAAGCAGGGACGCAAGCAAAATTATTATCAATCATGGTTTGACTCCTCGGCGGCTTGGCTATCGTTTGTTTTCCTGTTGTTTTCTCTGATATTTTCTAAGGTGCTGGATAGCTCGTTATTCAACGACCAAAGCATTAACGATAGCTTGCGATTATCTAAATCAAGGGAGTACACATCTTTAGTGGCGGTCGCTAATGACTGCAAAACGTGCAAGTGCGCGTCTAATATCTCTAGCTTGAGCATTTGCTCCTCGGTGCATTGATAATAAAAACTCATTGCACACCCCCTAACAAATGGCTGTGCTTTGCCAATAACGCCATGCGTTCGTTAGCGCGGGTTGTGCCTTCACCATCAATGCCTAAAAGTGCGTTTTTGTCTGCCCATTGGCCTTTAGTTTGAGCATCCATAACCGATAAAGCGGCGCGGATAATCTCGTGCGCTAAGGCTAATTCATTGAGTAATTGCGGGGCATCGGCCATTAACTGCGCGGCATTTTGTGCGCTGATTTTTGGCTCTGTTACCGTGTCGGCAACCGTTGCCAGTGTTTCGCCTTTGTGGGTCACAACCTGCCAAAATTCACCGTCTAAAGGTTTAGCTTGCCAAGTGATAATGGCTTGTTTAACAGGCAAGCGTTGACGCACGGNNCTCACGATTGCACCCCCATTGCTAAAATAGCCTCGGCAGATTTGCTAGGGGTCGTGCGTAGTTTCCAGCCTTTGGGGTGTCGGTTGTTATGCTCGACAAGGGAGTAATCAGCCAACGCCACTAAATAACGCTGTACCGAACGCAAGTCACGGGGAATACCGTGAGCCTTGAGCGCGGCTAAAATAGTGCTTGTTGTGGTGTAAGTATCAGGATTAAGGNNATTTTGGGCGGGGGTTGTCATGCTTGACGCTCCAACTATAACGGGATTAAACCCATCACCAAAAGCTGCCAAGCATCGGGTGACGGACTGTACAGGGTTGGCAGACCAGTAGTTGGCACTGGCACACCCGAAGGTGTCCCCATACAGCCCGTCATAACAAGCACGAAACCATACGACACGCACAAAAAAACCGCGAAGCGCGGTTGTGCGCCAACTATTAGTACAGGCTGCCAAGCCTGTTATCTGTCCATGTGGGACATTACGGTTATTATTGGTCGCGTCTGTGGCTGTCGTCAAGGGGTGAATGGAAATATACTTGTTAGCGATTTTTTTATCATGCTGAATAGCTGCACTACCCATAGGGGGAGTACAGGTTATAGAAACAGTGTTAAAACGATTACTTAGCATACGCATTGTGCTATGCTCCTTTTGCAGTTTGATAGTTAGCCCCGTTAGTGTTTGACCCACGATACGGGGTTTTTAATGCCCATTATTTGCTTTTAAGAGGGGAAAACTTCTTCTAGTGGCGCATAACACATCACACTAACCTCACCAAAAGGCGTATCGTCTTTTTGACAACTCCACGCTAAACCGTTGCTTTCATCATTCGGCATATTAAAGACACCCCCAACATTGCTTAATGCGTTTAGTAAAACGGGAACATCTTCCGTGTGTATCGTTATTTTTTGATTAGCCGCTTCAACCTCTGTTATTAGTCCTAAGCAGCGTGCCTTAATAATCCCCTCTGCACTGACCTCAGCCACTTTTTCGCGTGGTGCTGGTGCAACCGCCTTGCTAATCGCTGTTTTTAAGGCTTCAAGAGCGGCAAAATCTATAGCCATCTGACAACCATATACATCAATCACAACCTTCATTTTGTTCACCTTTCAGACAAAATAAGCAGATAAACCCGATTTTTAGGCGCAAAAATCCACACGGCATATTTAGTGCCGTTTTTTGCGCTTAATTAGGGGTTAAACGTGGGGTTAGCAGTCGGTTTGTGACATTTCTTGAGTGGAAAAATGGGGCTTAGGTGTTGGCGTTAAAGTACCATCCATCGGCGTTAGCGACTGACTAAAATTACCACCACCCAAACCGCTAAACATGACACGAACACCGCCAGTTATGGTCATCTGACACACCTNNTCATCTTTTATTACCTCTAAAAAACCACAGAAAATAGGCTTGTTAAGCCTTCATTTATTGCACACGCGCCTTGTTATTGCGCTGTGCAATGCGATTGTTAATCCAACTATCTATCTCACTGCAAAGCCACGCGACCGCATTGTTAGAAATACGAACGGGTTCGGGAAAACTCTCATTTTTAATGGCGGCATAAATGGCAGAACGGCTTAAACCCGTTTTGCTTTCAACTTCAGGCCGTCTTAACAAACGGTCATTAAACGCTTGGCTAATCCCTAGATTTTGCGGACTGGTTGCTTGTGTCTGTATCATTGTCGAACCCCTTCGATGATTAAAACGATTGACTAAACCTTAGCTTGCAAGATTAAGGAATCCATTAGGACGCTATGGCCTTGTCTTGCTCTACTTGGTATGTCCATTATGCAGTGCAGGCAAATAATTTCTATCTATGGCAAGTTGTATGTGGCGTTTACAACTTAGAAAAAATGAAAATAGGAGTTTTAGGGGATGAAATAGCTTGCTAAGGGGGAATTATGGTTTTTTGATGGTTGTTAAAAAGCAAAAAAGGCCATCATCACGATAGCCTTTGATTAAATTGGTAAGTTAGGTTCACGAATGGGGTTCGTATGCCTCAAAGGTGTTGCTATCTTGAATCAGCAATTGCATCAACTTAGGGTGAATAAATAACTTATCTTTACCCATTGTTAGCTCTTTGAGTACGCCTACTTCAGCTAATTTTTTCAAATGCACAGAAGCGGTTTGACGTTTAGCTACGCCCTTATCCACCACGTTCATAATGCGGCAATACGGTTGCTCAAAAATCACATCCACCAACTCACGACTATAAACAACAGGTAAAGCCTCTCGAATAAAGCCTACTGTATGCTCATGCAAAGCACGAATAGCAGCGATTTTTGCCGTTGTCCAGTTAGCCGTTTCCTCTACGGCTTTTAGCATAAACAACAACCATGCTTCCCAATTTTGGTATTGTGTTACCTCCAATAATAAGCGGTAATAATCGCTTTTATGCGCGATGATATAGCGGCTTAAATACAAAATAGGCAAGTTTAGCAACTCACTTTGTATCAAAAACAGGATGTTAATTATTCGACCTGTACGGCCATTACCATCAATAAAGGGGTGAATTGCTTCAAATTGATAATGTGCTACGGCCATTCTAATCAAAGGGTCTAGCTCTATCTCGTTGTGTAAAAACCGTTCCCAATTCGCCAATAAATCACGCAAAATGGCTTCACCAACAGGCGGCGTGTAAATCACTTCACCTGTTGCACTATTGGTAAGGGCTGTACCTGAAATAACCCGAATATCTAAATCAATGCCTTTTATGTTTTGACAAATTTCTACTGCGGTTGCTGTACACAAGGGGCGATTGTTTAATGATTGGTAACCATGATAAAGCGCATGACGATAACGTAAAGCCTCTTTAGTCGCGTGATCTGCGAGTGAGTCGTGTCCCTCTTGGGCAAATTGAAAGAGCTTGTCAGTGGTAGTGACGATGTTTTCAATCTCTGAACTATCTTTAGCTTCTAGTAACGGCAAAATGTTAATTAACACAGATTGATTAGGAATTAACTCGCCTGCTTGTCGCAACTCGGCTAGGGCTGCACGGGCAAGAATACATTGCTTGAGGACAACTTTACTTTCAAGGTCTATAGCGGGTGGCAAAACAGGTAATTGATTATAGGGTTTATGTGCTTGCCAAGTATTCATCGCTAAAAACTCATGTTTAATAATTGCTATTTTTTCGACACGTTTTTTAGGATATGTTTAAGCAATCAACATAACAAGAAAATATGTCGATTTTTTGACGGTTTTTAAACATGACAGCCAAAAATAACAAAACCGCCATAAAAGGCGGTCTGTTGCCCCAAGAGCATATACGCTAAACGCAACGGTCAAGGGGGGGTATTGAGACGCTCAGGCTATCAAAGTGGCTCAGGCGTTCTACCGTCATCTTAAAACAAAATAGCCCACACATAAAGCACTAAATAACTCCTTTATCCTTTAGCAAGCTAA
>DDBM01000108.1:0-2140 GCA_002333125.1 Moraxellaceae bacterium UBA2032
ATGTCACCATCGGTAATGACTGGCGATTTGCCGAGTGGATGTATTTTTTTTAATGATGATGGGGCTAACATGGTTTTCGGATCACGTTGGTAATGTTTAATTTCATACGTGATACCGAGTTCTTCAAGCATCCACAAAATACGTTGAGAGCGGGAGTTGTTAAGATGGTGAACAATAATCATACTGATAACACTCGTTAATCATAGAGATAAGGACTTACGTATTGCACAGCAATTAGCGCGCTTTGTGAACTAAAAATCGTTAAAAACGATTATTTAGCGAGCAAATAAGCGATAACAGCCTAAGTCCTAAAATAGTGAAAAATGTACATTTAATCATCTGGTGGTGATTTTTTACGCACATGGGGGGTGTAACCATGCAACTCTTGGCGCAAAAAGTAATTGAGTGCGGTACGAATAACAGCAATCGCAGCCAGTTTACCAATCTGATCCCAACTTGGTGCAACAGCAGTGGATAAAATATCTGCACCTAGCTGTAACTCAAGTGCTAAAGCAAGATAACGTGCAAATTTGAGTCTAGCCTCGCCAAATAAATCCTCTTTTTCAGCTCGTAAGCTTTGTAGCCATGAAGCTAATACGGCGAATAGACCAAAGCCAATAACCGCTGCACCCGTCACTTCAACGCCCAGCTTTAGCCACAGTACGGCATTCATGACCAGTTCTTCTGCGCCAGAGTGTGTGGGATTGGTGAGCATGATGATATTGATCTCGCAATAAATCTAAAAAGAAAGTTTTAACGTTAAGCGTCTAGTAGATTGCTCTTATAAACCCTAGATTCTATCAGTAACGCAGGGCGTTACGCCTATATTACGCTGATGCTCCAAAATTATGCTTCATTTTAGATACTGACTTGTGCAAGTTTGAGCAATGTATTCCAAAAATAACGTGTACATTCCCCTTATTGGTGCAAAAAATGCACCTTAATGGGGAGGCAATTAATTTCATTCGGCTTTAAAATGTTGGCTATTGCTTGTCGATGCTAAATATCACGACTATTTTTTGTAAGTACAGTCTTAACAAATAAGGATTCAGCACCACAGAACGGTCATAGCTGCCGCGATTATTAAAGAAATCGCTGTTGCTGCGGGGCTGGACTACTTGGAGGAGGAATGATGAGTTTATCAAAGATGCCGTAAAACGCGTTATGATGTGCGCGAGATCAATAACGAGTAATTTTTATGACGTGGTGGCAAAAGTGCCTGAGCTGTAGTGTCGCTTTTTTCCTGACAGGCTGTCAGTCTTTGCACTATTATGGTCACTCCGTCAAAGGACAATGGCAAATCATCAGTCAACGTCAAGCTATTTCAACCGTGATGGCTCATCCTAAAACACCACCCCAGTTAGTTCATCAATTACACATTATTCAAAATATTCGTCTGTTCGCTGTGGGTTTAGGATTACCCACGCAAGGGCAATATGACACTTACGTGGATATTCATCGGCCTTATGCTATGTGGTCGGTGGCAGCAACGCCTGAGTTGTCATTATCCGCAAAAACATGGTGTTATTGGTTTGTGGATTGTTTAGGTTATCGAGGCTTTTTTGAGCAAGGTTTAGCAGAGTCATTTGAAAAAAAATTAAAAATAGCAGGTTACGATACCTATTTAAGCCGAGTGACAGCGTATTCTACTTTAGGTTGGTTTAGAGATTCGGTGCTTAGCAGTTATGTGAATAAATCGGAAAATGAGTTGGCGGAGTTGTTATTTCATGAGTTGGCGCATCAAGTGGTATATGCCAAGGGCGATGCGATGTTTAATGAAAGTTTTGCCGATGTGGTTGCCGAAGAAGGATTAAAGCGGTATTTAATCGGTCGTCCCGATGGTTTTCAACAGATCGTGACGCGCAAAAAACGGCAACAGCAGTTTACCCAATTAGTGTTAGATTATCGCCAACAATTGCAGCAAGTCTATGGCTCTCACAAGACGAACGAAGAAAAACGTCAGTATAAAAAAGACTTATTTTTAGGGCTACAACAAAATTATCAACAGCTTAAAGATGAGCAATGGCAAGGTTATAAAGCGTATGATGCGTGGTTTGCCGAGTTAAGTAATGCCAAGTTAAACAGTATTTCGGTTTACAATGACCTCGTGCCTGCATTACAGGTGATATTACAGGCCAAT
>DDBM01000108.1:2199-3397 GCA_002333125.1 Moraxellaceae bacterium UBA2032
GATGCACGATATTGGCAAGCGTCATGGCAAACAGGACAGTTAGTCAAGCCGTTGGCCAGTGAGCAAGATACGAGCATAAAAGATATTATGCACAATTTATGGGCGCGCTCTGGCATTTTTACCCTATTGATTAGCGTTATTTGTATCGTGGTTTATTTGGCGTTAGAAGCAGTCGGGAAACCTGTTTTTGATGCGTTAAGCTATCCCAGTCAAATCAATGATCTTAAAAGTACGCACGAGTACTGGCGATTATTAACGCCTGTATTTTTACATTTCGGCGCGCTGCACATTATTTTTAATTTGATTTGGTGGTGGGATTTAGGTGGTTTNNCTGAGTTTAGGCGCAGGTTTTGGTGGGCTTTCGGGCGTGGTTTATGGCTTATTGGGCTATATTTGGCTTTATCCTCTAGTGAATCCGCGTGTAGGATTTCGTATTAATCCTGCTATTGTCATGTTTATGGTTGGCTGGTTGGTGGTGGGTTATAGCGGTATTTTGGACAGTGTCTTGGGTAAAATGGCCAATACCGCCCATTTAATTGGTTTGTTGACAGGACTTTTTTTAGGTGTGATTTTTGGTTTATTACATCGCTTTGCGGATGATAACAAAAAGGAAAACTAGGGCAATACGCCAAAAAATGAAGTTCCCCTCTTTGGCAAAGAGGGGTTAGGGGAGATTTGTAGACTCTAAGCCGAGCGTGTATCCAACCAATCGGCTACTTTTTTCCAGACATCGTTCGGGGCTTTACTGCCTGATAAAATACCCATATGACCGCCTGAGACAACCGTAAANNCCCGCGCAAGCAAATACCGAGCTATGAATATCCGATAAACGAACTTCTTCCTCGCTGAGCTTCATGTAACCTTTGGCGAGTTCATTATCAATCCAAATCCGTACCATCATGTCTTGAACAATACCGCCAGGGTAAGCGACCATGCTGTCTAAAAATGCGGCGGTTGTGGCATGGTTAATAACAAACTCACGATCGGCAAGTTTAATAATCAACTCCCAATAGCCCATAAAACTACCGACAGGACTGAGCATTTTAAAGCTCAGTACATTCATCCAACCCGGTGTGTGAAGCCATTGCGGGTTAATATTATGAATACGGAATCCTGTATTTTTTCGTACCCATTCCGCACGACGCTCAATAAATTGATAAATTTTACCAATTCCACCCGAAGCATGACTGTTAATAGG
>DDBM01000108.1:3544-4066 GCA_002333125.1 Moraxellaceae bacterium UBA2032
AGTTTGACGAGGCCATTATCATGTAATACTTCAAAAGGAGTTTGTCCTGCTAACACTAAATGACGAGCGCGAAAAATGCGGTCATTGGCGTTGTTGAGCACACGGCGTGCAGGCTTTGGTAGCATTTTAAGGGTTTTAGACAACAATGGATTAACGGGCATGGCAAAAAATCCCAAATAACGCGAGTAGAATAATAGTCTAAGCTATTGTACTGATAAGGTTATTGACTAAAAACTCTATTTTTAGCAGATTTGGGCGAAGTGGCTTTATTAACGATTAACGAAGAGCTTGAAAATGTAGGTTATCTGTTATTGTTATCAATGTTGAGTGTTAGCTCTTCTAATCCGTTGAAAAGCATCAACCCGACTTAGACGTACAAGATTGGACAGTGTAGAATAGGCGCAATTTTTTACCGTTTAAGCACTGTGCCATGACACACTCTCATTTGCCGACATTACCTAGTATTCGCCAACAAATAGATTCTATAGATGAGCAAATTCAACAGCTTATCAATCAACGAGC
>DDBM01000271.1:0-330 GCA_002333125.1 Moraxellaceae bacterium UBA2032
TTTCGTCTAATACTTGGGTAAAAGGTTTATGCCAGCTTAAATTTTCGCGCGCTAAACGTCCCCAAAAACCTTCGTAATCCGCTTCGGCTTCTTGGCATAAGGCTTGATAGGCAGCTAAACCTNNCGATTTTCATGCAATACGGTATCAATAGACATTAGAGAAACTCCTTAGCGATTTTTATTTATAGGGTGATGTTTTTACGCCTTTTTATGCTTGGTTGGTATGTTTTTTTAGGTCATGCACATAACAACCACATGACCTGCGTCAAATTAGACTGGCAAATGCCACCCTTCCAAACGTATGCGCACCGACAAATCCGCCTGCGAATC
>DDBM01000271.1:342-2530 GCA_002333125.1 Moraxellaceae bacterium UBA2032
GAAATCACGCCTTTTAAATTGAGGGATAAATCCATTAACACTTGCGGATGTGATTCTGAGGGAAAGAAATTTAAAATACGTTCAATCGCTTGATGGGCGTTATTGGAGTGCATTGTTGATAAACAGAGCGAGCCGCCGTCGGCGTAAGCAATGGCTTGTTTTGCTGTTTCCATGTCACGGATTTCACCAATGACAATCACATCCACGGCTTCGCGCAGCACATTACGCAAGGCATCGGCAAAAGAATTAGTGTCAAAACCGACTTCACGCTGTTCAACGAGCGCGCGACCATGCGGCAAAATAAATTCAATCGGGTCTTCGATGGTTAAAATATGGCCACCGATATGTTTAGCACGATGAGCAATCATCGCTGCCAAGGTGGTACTTTTTCCTGAACCTGCCATACCTGTCACTAAAACTAAACCGCGCTTTAACATGGCTAATTTTTCGGCTTGTTTTGGCAGACCCAAGTGCGCTAAGTCGGGCACAACCATTTTAATGCGACGTATGGCGATGGATATTTCACCACGCTGATAATACAAATTAACGCGAAAACGTCCTATGCCGTCAACGGACAAGGCCAAATTACACTCTTTAGTGTCGGTCAGTGTTTTGCGCTGGACTTCATTCATGATGCTAAAGGCTAATCGGTTAGTCTCGCCGTCGGTTAATGGCGGGGCATCGGCAGGACTTAAAATGCCTTGGATTTTGATATGCGGCTTCATGTGCGCGGTTAAGATTATGTCGGAGGCATCATGCTCGACCATCATCATTAATAAGGTATTGATATCGTTCATCGGTAGCCTCTGTTTTAAATGAAGACGAAGAATACAAGCAAACGACTCGTCAATGAATCGCTGTTATTCCTCCCTGAAAATTCGCACTCCCGCTTGATTACAGACGCAACTTGCACCTTAATTGGTGCACAAAATTCAAGCACTTTCTATTTGTGAATAGTATTTAACCTTATATCAAATGAACGCTATTTTGCACAATAACCACTCTGACGTTAAGGAAAAAATAGGTCATTAAACTTTTGAGCGGCGAATATAACAGTCAATACCTTTATTGATTCTGCGACGAAACATCTTAGCCCCCAATGAACGGCCATATTTAGACATCATAGTACAAAATTTAATTACAGAGCCAAAGGGTTCGGGTAAATCCCCCAAACCAATTACACCTTCGCTAGTGCACTCAAACATATTTTTCGCCACGACCCTGACGTGATTATGATTGGCGAAATTCAGGATGAAGAAAGCGTTGCCCCCAGTATCCGTCAGGTGATGGGTGCGAAAGCAACTGCACACGCACTACATTTGGCGCGTAAAAAAGTCATTTCTTTAACTGAGGCGTATCGAGTGCGTTTAGATTAATTCAATGGTTCTTAAACCCAAAGACTGCCCATTCACCAACACTTCAAAATCATGCTCGCCCACATAATAACGACGGGTCGTTATCACCTTAAACGTATAGTTTTGACTCAATTGATGCTGCCCTGCCGCCAATAAACCCGTCTTCCACTTAAACACTTTCACCGATTTTTTGCCGTTAGCACGCGGCAAATGCAACGCGTAATCAATGACTAAACTTTGTGGCTCAAGCAACAAAAACGACAGCGATAATTGCACCATTTCATCCATGCTTATTTCAGTTTTATTGAGGGTAAAGCTGATATTTTGTAGATTGAATGTTTGGCTATAACCTAACATCGCCAAAGCATCGGCATGACCCGACTTTACTAAACCGCGGGTCGCGTGTTTGATAATTGCTTGTCGATTCGCTGTCGTTTGAGCTAACCATTGTTGAGCCAATCTCACTACAACATCAGGATAGTCTTTACTAATATCATTTAAGTTGTTGGCCACCGAACGACGAACATACTCACTGTCGTCGTCTTTTAACTGGTCTAAAACTGCAATGATCACGTCGGGACTGGTCATTAACGAAGGTACACGTTGCCCCCACGGTAAACGCGGACGGCAACCCTCTGACGCTAAACGACGAACATGAGGATTTTCATCCTGCGCCCACTTGTGCAAATAACCATAGGTTAAGTCAAAGTGATGATGCAAAAAGGGACGAATCGCAAATTCGGCGGTAAATAAGGGAGTGAGTATTTTTAAGGTTTGCAAGGCAATGTCGGGATGTTTTAAACCATACACAGCGACATAATCAATCAAAGGCC
>DDBM01000269.1:0-3009 GCA_002333125.1 Moraxellaceae bacterium UBA2032
CAAGCTATCTTAAACTTATTAAATAATGCCGCAGATGCGTCGCCAGACGAAGTAGAAATAAGTATTTATACCCAAGAGCATAAAATAATCTTAGATATTGCCGACAGAGGTGTAGGCTTGCCCCCCGAAATGTTAAATCAATTAGGGCAACACAGTTTATCGACCAAAGGCGAACAGGGTATGGGGATTGGTTTATTATTGGCCAATGCAACGCTTGCGCGTTTGGGCGGAGAAATCAGCTTTGTGGCACGTCGTGGTGGCGGTGTAGTAGCACGAGTTATACTACCTATTCATAGCACGGAAGGTGTTATAAGCAATTAACCGTTCAAAATTGTACGGCTAACGCGTAAAATGTTTTAAGCACTAATTTAAGGAATGTCACATGAAAGTGTTTGTTTTGTGTTTTATGGTGGCTTGTAGCGGATATAGCCATGCCCAACAAATTTGCCATAGCCAATTAACTAAAAATACACCCGATGCGCGTTATCAAGCGAATGGTAGCGAAATTAAAGACAATCAAACCAATTTGATTTGGCAACGTTGTGCGCTCGGTCAAACTTGGAGTGGCACGACGTGTACAGGCTTAGAAAAAACCTATACATGGGAAAACGCTTTGCAAGCAGCAAAACAAACGGGCTGGCGTTTACCTAATATTAAAGAGCTAAAATCTTTAGTTGAAACAGCGTGTTATGACCCTGCAATTAATAGTAATATGTTTAAAGAAGTGAGCAGCAATAGCTATTGGACATCGTCTACATTGGCAGAAGATGCACGCAACGCATGGACGGTAAAGTTTGATGATGGCATTGCTCGCTATATCAATAAAACAGATAATGCAGCCACACGCTTAGTCCGTAACCCATAATTTATACACTCCCTATTTTTAAGGATTAAACATGATATTACTAACAGGCGGTGCAGGGTATATAGGCTCTCATGCCGCTATTGAATTTATAAAAGCAGGTTATAGCGTTGTTGTGTTGGATAACCTGAGTAACAGTAAACAAGAAGCGGTTAAACGCACTCAAGCTTTGGCAGGTGTAAATTTTGATTTTATTGAAGGCGATATTAGAGATAGGGCGTTATTAGACAAGGTTTTTGCTCAATATGATATTAAGTCGGTGGTACATTTTGCAGGTTTAAAAGCAGTGGGTGAGTCGGTACAACAGCCATTACGTTATTATGATAATAATGTAAATGGTTCGTTAGTATTGTTTGAAGCCATGATAGCCGCTAATGTGCATACCATTGTATTTAGCTCATCAGCTACTGTTTATGGCGATCCTCATACCGTACCAATCAAAGAGGACTTTCCGCTATCAACCACTAATCCTTATGGGGCAAGTAAGTTGATGATTGAAAATATTTTACGCGATGTTCATGTTGCCAATCCACAATGGCGCATTGCATTGTTGCGTTATTTTAATCCAACAGGCGCACACG
Source organism: Moraxellaceae bacterium UBA2032 (assembly GCA_002333125.1). Lineage (GTDB taxonomy): Bacteria > Pseudomonadota > Gammaproteobacteria > Pseudomonadales > Moraxellaceae > Agitococcus. The sequence goes on from DDBM01000269.1 coordinate 1,444, forward strand.
AAAGCGGTTTGATAGGCGAAGACCCTAATGGTATTCCTAATAATTTAATGCCTTATATTGCCCAAGTTGCCTCTGGCAAAAGAGCTGCTTTACAAGTTTTTGGCGGTGATTATGCAACACATGATGGTACTGGAGTACGTGACTATATTCATGTCACCGATTTAGTAAAAGGCCATGTTAAGGCATTACAGTATTTAGAGCAGTATCAAGAGCTAATTACTGTTAATTTGGGTACTGGCAAAGGGTATTCGGTGCTTGATATGTTAAACGCGATGGAGCAGGCCGCCAATAAAACTATCCCTTATCAAATTACAGACAGACGAGCAGGGGATATTGCGGCGTGTTATGCCGACCCCGAATATGCCTTTAATAAAATAGGTTGGAAAGCCGAGTTTGATCAACAAGCCATGTGTCAAGATACTTGGCGTTGGCAGTCAAAAAACCCACAAGGTTATGATGACTAAATAAAAAAGGGCATAAAAATTTGCCCTTTATTTTATTGTGTTAGCAAAAACTCTACTAATGCTTTTTGAGCATGAAGCCGATTTTCGGCTTCGTCCCATACTACTGCACGTGGGTCATCTAACATATCTTCAGAGATTTCTTCGCCACGATGAGCGGGCAAACAGTGCATAAACAAGGCATCAGGTGCAGCCAAATCCATCAAACGTGGATTAACTTGATAAGTAGAAAAACGACGCTTACGAATACTTTGTTCGGCTTCTTGTCCCATACTTGTCCAAACATCGGTTGCAATTAAATGTGCACCTGATGCGGCATCTTCAGCTGTTTTTACTAAGGTTGCACAGTGTTTGTATTCTTCTAACAAAGCAGGGTCAGGCTCAAAACCATAAGGGCAAGCAATATTGAGTTGAAAGCCTAATAAATGCGCGGCATGAATATAAGAATTACACATATTGTTGCCGTCGCCAATCCATGCAAAGATTTTTCCTTTTAATTCGCCACGATGTTCTATAAAGGTTTGTAAGTCCGCCAAAATTTGGCAAGGATGATGATCATCCGTTAAGCCATTAATAACAGGTACTTTGGAGTACGCCGCAAATCGTTCGATAATTTCGTGAGCAAAGGTACGAATCATCACAATATCAGTCATACGAGAAATAACACGCGCAGAGTCTTCTATAGGCTCACCTCGACCTAATTGGGTGTCTCTGGGTGATAAAAAAATAGCAGAACCACCAAACTGCGCCATACCTGCTTCAAAAGAAACACGAGTGCGCGTTGATGATTTTTCAAAAATCATGGCTAACACTTTGCCCTTAAATGGCTCATAAACGATGCCGTCATTACGCATTTTTTTTAATTCGATTGCGCGATTTAAAACAGCCATTAATTCGGTTGGTGTTAGGTCTAATAATGTTAAAAAATGGCGAACTGCCATTGCGACATCCTCAAAAATAAAACACCATCGCATGGTTAATGCGAGGGTGGTGTGTAATATAAAATCTTAGTGTTGTTTAATTCAACTTAAAAACTTTCGGATTAAGCGAGAAACACGCTCAATAATTTCATCTGCTTCTTTAGGTGTAATAACCAAAGCGGGCA
>DDBM01000269.1:3097-11318 GCA_002333125.1 Moraxellaceae bacterium UBA2032
CCATTACCTAAACCTTTAGCTGTGGTCACTACATCGGGTTTTATAGTTGTATGTTGATAGGCAAAGTATTTACCCGTGCGTCCATTACCTGTTTGAATCTCATCAAGCATCAATAATAAGTTGTGTTTGTCACACACAGCGCGTAATTGCTCTAAATAAGTAAAACCATTTTTAGGAATACGAATACCGCCTTCGCCTTGAATCGGTTCAACTAAAATAGCAGCAATGTTTGGGTTGTTAGCAATNNTTTTTGATGGCCAAATAAACGCGCTAATTTAATCGCCGCTTCGTTAGCTTCTGCACCCGAATTACTAAAAAAACATAATTCCATGCCCGATACATCACGTAATGCTTGGCCAAGTGCTTCTTGTAACGGAATTTGATATAAATTTGAGGTGTGAACTAACGTAGCGGCTTGTTCGGCAATTGCTTGAGCAATAACAGGGTGAGCGTGCCCTAAGCCACAAACAGCAATACCTGTTAAGGCATCTAAATACGCTTGGCCATTAGAATCATAAAGCCAAACGCCCATGCCTTTTTCAAATGCAATGGGTTGGCGAGCATAGGTGGGCATAAGTGCGCTAGTCATGAAAAAAACCTAATTAATCAATAAATTTACAAAATTTTAAGAACAATGCCTAAGATACAACATTTTTTTGATTTTACATAAAAAATATCAATACTTAAATAAATCTGCTTTGCCTTATGTTTTTATTAAAAATCGCGTTACAATATCGTCACCTAGTTTTTTTTAAAGGCCTAATGTGATGGACGTTGAAGCGTTAATTAAACAGCAAATTGCTGAAAATACCGTATTATTATACATGAAAGGCACACCGCAGTTTCCTCAGTGTGGCTTTTCTGCACGTACTGTCGAGGCATTAATGCAACTTGGTGAGCCTTTTGCATATGTAAATATTTTAGAAAATCCAGATATTCGTTCGACTTTGCCTAAAATGGCTAACTGGCCTACTTTTCCACAATTATGGGTTAAGGGCGAACTTATTGGCGGTTGTGATATTGTGTTAGAAATGACTCAAAAGGGCGAATTAGCTACTTTAGTTAAAGAAGCTGGACAAAAAGCCGAATAAAGATAAACCTTGCGTAAAAGATTTGTTTGCGCAAGGTTTACTTACTTGGTCGATTAATAACCATAATTTCCGACTGCCCAATATCCGTACCAAGAATCATAATATCTGTACCTACCGCATCAGTCTTGATTCCTTTTTTAACTAATCTGCTTAACAATTCGTCTTTCTTCTTTTTTTCTTCAAAATCGTCATATATCTCCCAATTAAGTAGGCTAGATAAGTCTTTATCTTCCAAATCTAAAATATCAGATAATAAAAATTGAGGTTGATTGAGTGACTCATCAATAGAGGAGTTTTCCATTTCTTCTATATTTAATAGATTCATTTTTAGTTGAATCTTATTTTCTGTGTTCGTTAAAGAGGCAGGGGCTGTATTCGCGTTGTTTAAGGGAAGAATTTGAGTAATATTCTCTCCCCAGTTAATAATTTCGTGTGTGCCATCAATAACACTATATTCAAAAACCGTTTGGCCATTTGGTAAATTGTTAATGATTATTTTAGGCTTTGCAGTTTCTTCAGCAATTTTTCTATATAAATACATTGCTTGTAAAAACTTGTTATAACTAGAAAAATCTTCTAATCGAGGTCGTTCGTTATCGCCACCCATCGTGTTTAGAGCCATGATTTTAGGCTGAGTAATTAACTTTTCCATTAATGATGATAACGATATTGTTTTTGTACTTAATATGGGAGGGCTGTCTTTTGATATATCAAATGTTTCGCCAGCACTAAACTTAGTGTTGCCAAAACTAACACTTCCTCGTGTCACAGAGACGGTGAGTCCGTTTTCATCTAATAAGTTAGAATAATCCGCATCATATGTTTTTAATATTCCCACGGGTGTGGTAAGAAGATAGCTATCTTGTGTCTGTCCAATAATTCCACTGATTATACGCAATTGACCTCTTATTAGGGTCAAGATGGCATCACTAGATTGAGGCTGATTTTTGTTAAAATTATACTGGGTAATTTCAAATAATGACTCTGGGTGTAAGGCAACGACACTATCATCAATCATTCGTATTTGTACTGTGGTCTCTTTGAGAGTTTCTATTTGTTCGCCTGTATGAATAATATCGCCTTTAAATACAGAACGCTTTGTGCTGTTATTAATGACAGAAGCTTGCCCTTCAACAAAAGATACACGCCCAGCAATATCCGCCCACACAATAGCATTAGAGCCAAACATAAAAGATAATAAAATGATGGTTTTTTGAGGAAAGAGAACCCGTTTGGATAACACGATTAACTCCTTGCACTACGAACTTATAGCGTTAGATGATGATATATACATCTCTATTATAATGCGGTTGTATTTTTTGTGTAGTGGCAACTAAAAACAATTCGTTAATCCTCTAAAGGAGGAGGTGTAGCCGTTATTTCCTCTCCCCAGCTACTAATATCTCTATCAGTCTCTACCTCTGAATATTCAGGAGTGGTTTTTTGTTGATTTGGTAAATTAATAATTATTTGAGGTTTAAGGGTAGCCTCATGACGCTTTTCATACATATACATAGCATTTAAAAAATCATTATAGCTAGCAAAGTTTACCAATTCAGGTTTTTTATCACCTAAGTCTTTTATTTGATCAGAAAGTTTTTTACTTTTATTTTTTTGTGCAAAGTGATAGCTATCTATTTCGATCTCTCTATTCTCTGCAGCTAAAGTAACGCCATGAAAACAAATAGATAAACATACTATGAATCTAAGTTTCATAATTAATGACCACGAATTACAATATGAGAACCATTAAGGTCCAAGCCGATAATTTGTACATCACCAATATCAGGTGTGTCGCGAGTGCCAACACGTAAATTATTCATCGCAATATCAATGCCGTTAATGGCATCACCTAATTGCTTAAGCGTCAATAACAATCCACCGACAGTAGCATTTTTTCCTTTGCCACTTTCTTCAATATTAACTTCTAATTTTGCCGTTAAGTTGGGACTGGCATAATCAGTGATTTTAACGCTATCAATCATTAAGCTTCCGCCTTGTATTGAACCAGCTACATCTTTGATGTCAACATGGTTAATAGCTAAACCGTCTCTGATAAATGCATCAGCTAAAATTGTTACATTTGGAATAACATTGATACCGTCTATGGTGCGGTTAATTGTTTGAGTATGATGTTGGAGTTTTGCATTAATAGTCGCCGCACCTAAAACGATTTCGGATGGTCCCATGATTTTAATGTCGGGGCCACCATCGTTACTAGAACCCAAAACTGCAAGTGCCCCTAAATCAGCGCTACCGTCTTTATTTATGTTAGCAGCAGACGAGTCCGAATTTGAAACATAGATATCACCTAACTTAATAACAATTTTTGGAGTATTGACATTTACGCTTAATGCTGTTTGATCTAAGGTATTGGTTTGTACGCCACGTCCCAAACTTAAGTTGACAGAAATAGGAGTAGAGTCATCGGTAAACACAACAGTGGATTCCTCTAAAGAACCATTGCCAAGTACCAATGAGCCAGAGTTTTTGTTGCTTTTAATGCCGTCATTATCGTGTATCAAGCCTTGTCTAAAAGCAAAACCACGATAAACATTATTGTTATTAGCATCTAACTGCGCTAATACTTCAGGACTCAAAACGCCACGTCCAACCAAATAATCTTTATTTCTTGGGTTTGGCCCAAGTTTTACAGTAATACCTTCAAATGCGTTATTACCCAAAATAACGTCAATGTCAGGTTCACCAAAATCTGCTCCGACAATAGAAGCGTTGTTACCTAAAAAGTTACGCGTATTAATATTAAACAATCTTTCTAATAAAGCTTGAACATCATTTTGAGTATCATCATCATTAAATAAATTTGGATTATTGTCTAATAGACTGTCGCTTAGCTTAAAGCTAAATACACGCTTTTGTAAAAGCTCTTTGAGTTCTATAATTTGTAGAAGACTAGGAGGAGAGTCAGGCTGAATACCTATAGCACTCACAATGGAAGAGTCTCTCATTTCTGAGGCATCTAAAGATTTTGTATTCAAGACATAATTATGTGGTACGTCACCAGAGTACTTGGTGATAAAAACTGAAGCATTTCGCATTTCATTAATATCAAGTGTTTCTGTATTATTTTCAAAGGGTCCTGTATTTTTTGGCTTGTTAGTTTTTTTCTCTATTAAACCAATAGTAAATGAGTCGTCTTTTTCGGTCTGACCACCTGCAAGAATATATTCACTTTCTAATAGTTTATATTGGCGCATCGCTTCGGCATAAGCGCCATAATTGGAAAAATTCTCTAAGAGCGGTTTTTTGATTTTTTCTTTAGAAAAATAAACACCATCTTCTGTTTCTAAAGGAATTATAACAGGCGAGCAGGGCTTCATTATTTTCTTTTTTGTGGACTTGTCATCGGAGTCCGTAGATTTTTTATCTTCCACTTCATCATGACAGAGTTCTGGTTTTGTGTTTGAGCTTACAGAATACGTGGTACCTTCTTCGACATCGGCACTGCCATTATCGTTGCTTAATTGAACGGCACCTTTGTTAACAGTAACAACCATTGCGCCATTATTTACAGTCGTAGAATAATCAGTGCCTCTAATGCCAATCGTAGCAACGGGCGTTTTAAACTGATAACTCACGCGATTTGCTTTGCCAATAGCACCACTAATAGCGCGCGCGCCACCTTTGATGAAGTTAAATAATACAGTGCCTAGCTCTGGCGTATCTTTACTAAAGCTATAGCGAGTAATTTCAAATATGGAGTTGGGGCGTAAAACAATGATGCCGCCGTCCGTCATACGCACTTGGATGCGGCCATTTGCTGTTTCTATTTTTTCGCCACCGCGAATCAAGTCGCCTTTAAATACAGAACGTTTATTGTTGTTACTATCAATAACTGAGACTTGACCTGTTACAAAGGTTACTCGTGCGGCAACATCTGCAAATACAGGCGCAGAAAAGCCTAAAACACCTAAAAAAGTGACTGTAGCCTTAGATAAGGAGAGGTGTTTACTGAAAAAATTCATGAAAAAGTCCCTCTGAGCGAGATTAAGCGTATCAGCAATCATTATTGATTATTGTTGAGATAAAATAATCTCTTTCATTTGCTAGCCGATATGTTAACACGCTGTTGTTTTTTGTGCGCTTGTTGTAGGTTTAATTATTTTTAAGAGTCTAAACGCTTAAGCGCATTAGGTAAACAGTAATTTTTTGAAATTAATGATAATGATTTTCATTTGCTATATAATTGAATAGAAATTTAAGGGTCAATTTTGTATAAATTGGCTGTTGTTTTGTGATGTAACAATAAAATATTGAACTTTTGATATGAAGAGAGCGATATGACACGTATGTTTTTGTGGGTCTTGTGTGGGTTGCTTATTAGCCTTAAAGGATGGGCGACCGAAAGCACAACTGAGCTTTTTTTAAAACAATATCTTAATCAGTCTCAAGCTAAAACACTTTGGTTAAATCAACCACTTAAACAGCGTGCTGCTAAGATTTTAGGTCATTCTTATCAAGGGCTACGCGTGCGTTATTGGCAAGATGGCGCACGTACAGCATGGATTTTAGATGAAATAGGCAAAGAACAGCCTATTACCACAGGCATTATTGTTGAAAATAATAAAATCATTGCCATGCAAGTATTGGCTTATAGAGAAAGCAGAGGCGGCGAAGTACAACAAGATTTTTTTACTAAACAATTTAAAGAATTGAGTCTGACACAAGAAGATAAGCTAAATAAAAAAATTGACGGCATTACAGGTGCAACGTTATCGGTTTGGGCTTTACAGAAAATGGCACGTTTAGCGTTATTGTTTGATACGCAAAAGACAGCACCATGAGCAAAAAAGTTCATTGGCGTTTAATCATATTACGCTGGCATAGACGCATTGGCTTAGTGTTAAGCGTTTTTTTATTCTGGATGTTAGCGAGCGGTGTATTGTTAAACCATAGTGATGATTTGTCATTGCATAAACGCTTTATGAGTAATGTCAAATTATTACAGTGGTATGGTGTTGCACCGCCACCACGCTATCAAGTTTTTGATATAAATATTGACGTGACAACCGATGGATTATGGCTTGGTCAACAAAACTTAGGCAGTTGCTCTAAGTTTTTGGGTATTGCTACCTTGGAGCAAATGAGTGTGATTGCGTGTGCAGAACGAATCATACTGCTTTCTAATCAGGCCGAAGTGATTGATCAAATAGATGAGCCGCGTGGTTTAAAACAACGCTTTGTTGCTATGAGTCAACAAAATCAGATAGTCTATTTAAAAGATGAACATGTGATTTATCAGCTTAACCTTGATGATTTAAGCGTTGCTTTAGTTCATCCTTTACAGCCGCTAACATGGTTTAAGCCCAGTTTGCCAAGCACACAAATTAGCCTAGAAAGAGTGTTATTAGATGCTCATTCGGGACGTTTGTTAGGTACATGGGGTAAGTATTTGGTTGATGCTTTTGCTATAATTTTGTTTGTGTTGCTTATGAGCGGTTGGTGGTTAGCCAAAAAACGCCATAAGATTTAATACTTACAAACCACAAATAATATAAGGTCTTTTTGTGTAACTACTGCACATTAAAACGTATCAAAACAAAAAAGTCTCGATTTGTTGTCTTGAAATATGCTAAATAAAGCCTCATCTTTAGCAACAACACTATTATTCCTACTATTTTAGTCGGGTTAATTAGTTATATCTTAAACTATCTCACACACATGGAGTCGATCATGGCTGTATTAGTTGGCAAACCTGCCCCAGATTTTACCGTTCCTGCCGTTTTAGCTAATGGCGAAATTGTTGATAATTATAATTTTGCTGATGCAATCAAAGGCAAATACGCCTTGGTATTTTTCTATCCTTTAGATTTTACCTTTGTTTGTCCTTCTGAGTTAATTGCATTAGATCATCGTATTCCTGATTTTGTTGCGCGTAATGTAGAAGTGGTTGGTGTATCTATTGATTCGCACTTTACCCATAACGCATGGCGTAATACCCCTATCAACGAAGGCGGTATTGGTCAAGTTAAATACACTTTAGCTGCCGATATGAAACACGAAATTGCTAAAGCCTACGATGTAGAGTCCGAAGGTGGTGTAGCTTTCCGTGGTGCATTTTTAATTGATACCAACGGCATTGTGCGTTCACAAATCGTTAATGACTTACCATTAGGTCGTAACATGGAAGAGTTAATTCGTTTGTTTGATGCTTTACAATTTAACGAAGAACATGGTGAAGTTTGCCCAGCTAACTGGAAAAAAGGCGATGAGGGTATGACTGCTTCGCCTGAAGGTGTTGCAGCGTACTTAGCTAAAAACGCAGAAAGCCTATAATTAACTTGTTTCGCCCCCTTTTAAATATTAAAAGGGGATATTTTATCCACTAAAGGAGCTAGCCTTATGGCCATTACTTTGCCAGCTTTACCTTATGCTGATGACGCATTATTACCTCATATTACCCCAGAAACTTTTAGCTATCATCATGCTAAACATCACAATGCTTATGTTGTTAACTTAAACAATTTAATCAAAGATACTGATTTAGCTGATAAAGATTTAGAAGCTATTATTCACGCAGTTGCAGGGGATGCGAGCAAAGCAGGTGTATTTAACAATGCTGCTCAAGTATGGAATCATACTTTTTATTGGAATTCGATGAAGCCTAATGGCGGTGGCAAGCCAACAGGTGCAATTGCTGCAAAAATTGATGAAGATTTTGGTAGCTACGAGAAGTTTGTTGAGTTGTTTACCGCCGCTGCAACCACTCAGTTTGGTTCTGGTTGGGCTTGGTTGGTTGTTGGTGCTGATGGTAAATTAGCCGTTACTAAAACAGCTAATGCTGATACACCATTAGTTCATGGCCAAAAAGCTTTGTTGACTATTGATGTTTGGGAACATGCTTATTACATCGACTTCCGTAATATGCGTCCAAAATACATTACAACTTTCTTAGAAAGCTTAGTAAATTGGGATTTTGCGAACGCTAATTTAGCGGGCTAATCTACCCAATATAAAAAAGGCGCAATATGCGCCTTTTTTGTTGAACTTGACTAAATGTAGTCTAAGCCAAGTTTTTACTTCAAATTATCCAAATATTTTTCGGCATCTAAAGCAGCCATACAACCCGAACCTGCCGAGGTAATAGCTTGACGATAAATATGGTCTGC
>DDBM01000032.1 GCA_002333125.1 Moraxellaceae bacterium UBA2032
GTAGTTGGTGGAATTATTTGGTGTGTATGCAGGCTTATTTAGACATGCCTTACGACTTTAGAGCCAGTTTAGCCAATTCAAGCACACCAATGACTATTTTTACGGGCATGAGGTCTACAATGTATCCACCACAAGGTCAGTTAGCGATGGTGAATATGGTACAACTGTCGGTGAAAACAGTGCGTTTTCATCAATCGGGGCATATGCCGTTGTTTGATGAGCCGATTAAATTTGTTCGTGAGTTTGGACGGTTTTTGGCGGGGCGTTAAATGTGTTGCTGTGTGCTGATTTGTCTTTGTAGGTCGCGGCTTTAGCCCGACAATAAACATACAGAGATCTAAAGTTGTAAGTTTAAAAAAGCTAATTTAATGAGCTTTATTCAGGAGAACAATATGGCAAGCCCGTGTTATGTGTGTGATGTTGATAAGGGTACAGAGGCTTGTATTGGCTGCGAAAAATATGTTTGTAAAACTCATGCAGGTTACATGAAAAATTATCTTTCGATGGATGGTAAAAAAGGCCGCGCTTGCCAACCCTGTATTGAAGAGGGGATTGTAACTCCAGATTATGGAATTTTAAGTACACAGCTAATTATTAATGATGTTGTTAAGCGTTTTGAAAATAAAATGTATCCAAGAATTCAAGGGGATATAGAAAAACTAACTGAAAAAGTCAAAACTGAGTCATTTGCTGAGGCTCATATATTAGTCAAAGAGCTAGAGGAGTCTGTGACAAGAACGGCTGAAACAATTGCGCTACAATTAGAAAAAACAGCAGACAAGATGGTTGCGGATAACTTAGCCAAAGTAGAAAATACACTAACACAATTAACTCACGAACTTACAAAAGCTATTGGTAGTCAAAGAGTTGAAGTGTCATCTGATGCCGAAAAAATTATTCGTGAGCTGAGTAAAGCAATTCAAATAGCGTTAATTTATGTGGCAGTGATTATTGTTATCGGTTTTGCTGGTATCAAATTAATTTTGGGGTGATGAATTAAATACCTGTCTAAAATTATGATATTTTTTTGACATTGAGCTTGCCGAAACGGAACAGTTTGACAGGCTCAAAGGTTGTGAAGTTTGTTGGTTTATGTGCTTAATCTTAAAACGCCAGTAATACCTGCTTTATCAACTTTCAAATCATCAATGACGATTTTATCTATTAGCTTTTGAGCCAGTGTTGGCAACAAGGGTGCAACCACCATTTTTAACATAGGGTTGATAGGTGCATTACTTAATAATACATTGATTTTATTGTTAATTGCATTATTGATTGCATCAGTTGCACCCATTGCGGATAAGTCAGCGGAAATGCGTTCTTTATCAACGGTTAAACCGTTAATGCTTTTAAGGGAGAATGCACCAATATCAACACCAAATAAGCCGCAGATAACCAATTTAACAACATGAGCCAACAATGAAGAGGCGACACCCGTACCGCCAAGTTCGGTTTGGTCTAAACGGCGCATGGTAATGACTTTACGTGTGGGGCTAAGTTCGCAATGCTCAAGAGCAAGTCGGGTTTTTGCGGTAATTACTAAGCTGCCTGCGACTTGTATGGAGGCTTGTACGGCTAAAATATTTTCTTCGCAGGTGAGGGTGAGACTTTTGATGCGACTATCATCGGCAATAGACTTAGTTACCATTTGATTGAGTTGAGCTTCGGTAACGCTCAACGGAATGGTTTTTGGTATGTTTTGTTTGACAAAATCAAGAGCTTCTTGTGCTTTGTTTGGGGTATTTTCGGCGGCTGTTTTAGCGGCTTCGGTAGTGGCTTTTAGTGCTGTTTGGGCGGCATTTTTTGTGGTTTTCAATGCTTTTTGAGTGGCTTCTTTAGCTTTATCGAGAAAAGACATACATTAACTCCTTTGGTGATGTTATTTCTTGTGAGTAAGCAATAATGTATTTTCTGGTGATTTGAAAAGCCTCTCAATTTTTTGCTCTCTTTCTAAGAAAACATGAGTGTGAGGGTGTTTGCCAGAGATGGCTTGTTTATACTGTGAGTTAAACCATTGCTTATAATCTTTTAAGAGCATGTGATAACAGTTTGTTGACTCACTAAGAATAAAATCGGCGGCATTAAACTTATCAATGTGAGTATATAACTCTTTTTCTATGTAGATTGATTTTGGTAGTAAATCAAGAACGATGTGAACAAAATCAATAATGAGTTCATAATGCCGTTTGCTGATTAGTTTCTCATTATCTGCAATGGGTAATAGGTTATCTAAAAATAAAAAAAGCTCGTTACGTTTGCAGCTAATATTGGCTAGAAGTATAACGGCGATGTCTTTAATTTCTTCCTTTAAACTGCTTTCCAACATCAATATTCTAGCGGATTCAATCATGCCAAAATAGCTCGATATTTTATCCATATAGTAAAGTATGTTTTGAGCGTGAATGTCGGCGGATATTTCATCAATAGATTTTTGCAGTTTATCAATTTTGCTAGCAATGTACCGAGTTTGTATAATTAACGCACCTAAAATTAAAGCAGTTGAAAGGCCGACGGCTAATGCAGTAGCATTTTGTGCCATTTGGATTGATTTAGTGAGCGATAATAAATCTTCACTTTGTTTTATAGTTGTTTCCATAAAGGGTATATGCTGAACGATGCCATTTTTGCCACTCATTTTTGACCAATATGCGACACCACGCCTAAGCTCCACTAAGCCACTTTCAAAGCCTTCTAAAACTTCGGGTTTAATCTTGTCAATATCAAGAGTCCAGATTTTTGTGTATATATCGTGGCTCATTAAAATCTATCCTTATTAAGTAGTTTTTGGCGCATATAGGCAACGTGAATGACGCAAGGAATAGTGACACGATAAGCGGATCCTGTCATAGCAGGAATAACCATAAGTGCATTAACTGCTATGCCTATAGGGCCTGCAAGTATAGATAGACCTTTCATTAATGCAGCATTGGCCGCAAATGTTAATCCTTTACCAATTAGTGTTTTAGCAATAGCATTTGCAATTACTGCGGCTGTTCTGTAGGAAGCAAAGCCTCCAAGCTTAATAGCTGTAATAATTGCAGAGAGTCCTGCCGCTCCTTTAAGGCTACCATCTACGCCAATTTCTGATAATAGCTCTTTCCGCTCAGCTTCTGTCATATTAGCCCAAGAGTCGCTAATGATTTTTTGTAATAAATATGATTCTATTCTGGCAATATCTTGCTTTTTGTTATAGTTGACTTTTAATTTGTCACATACATCACACAAGATTTCTTTGTATAAAATACCATGGCCTCTTAAAATATTGACTAAGCTAT
>DDBM01000024.1:0-1599 GCA_002333125.1 Moraxellaceae bacterium UBA2032
AGGCTTTTTCGGCAGGATAAACCTCTTGCGCCATAAAGTTTTGTAAACGAGCGATATATTCTTGTGCTTTGGCAGAGTAAGAAAATTCCATTACAGTCTCTCAACATCAAATTTTCTCTCCTTTTGGGGGAGAGTTAGGGTGGAGTGCTTATTAACTTGCATTGAGCTTAGACTGCCTACTATCATCTAGCAAATGAATAGTTTGCATCATGGATTATTAATATGGCGCATATTAGCCGCATCGACTTAAATTTGTTTGTAGTGTTAGAGGCTATTTATAGCGAAGGCAACATTACCCGTGCTGGCCAAAAACTCAACTTAACACAGCCTGCGGTGAGTCATGCCTTAGCGCGGTTACGTGACGTATTAAATGACCCGTTGTTTATTAGGCAAGGTACACAAATGCTGCCTACTCCGTTTACCCGTCATCTTATTAATCCTGTACAACATGCCCTACAAACTCTTGAGCAAAGCATCAGTGAAGAACCTCGTTTTGAGCCGCGTACTAGCCATCGCTGTTTTTATATTGGGCTACGTGATGTGTTAGAAGCCACTGTATTACCGCCACTGTTACAGTATTTACAACACCATGCGCCGTTAATAGAAATTTCTAGTGTACGGGTTGACCGCCACGATTTAGAAAGTGAGCTCACCACAGGAACGCTTGATTTAGCCTTAGATGTGCCTTATGCCGTTAGTGAACAAATTAAACACACACCCTTAACTCATGACCAATTAGTCGTGGTTGCGCGACAACAGCACCCCCTACTCGCACAAGGTTTGAGCGTAGAAAACTACATTACACAACAACATATTTTAGTGTCATCACGGCGTAAAGGTTGGGCGTTAGAAGATGTGGAGTTAAACCGTTTGGGCTTAAAAAGGCAAATTACCTTACGTTGCCAACATTATTTTGCTGCCTGTAGAGTGGTGAGTGAGACCGATTTATTATTAACCATGCCCGAACATTACGCGCGTTTGGCCAATCATCAATTTGGCAATCAAATATGGCCGTTTCCTTTAAGTAGCCCTAAATTAGATATGCACTTATATTGGCATCANNTGACCACCACTGTATTCAAACTGATTTAAACTTTGTGTGGCTAACACTAATTTAGTCAAGATAATATCCACTTCTTCGCCAAATTGGCGCACGCGCACCGTTGCTCCCACCGATAAACCTGCATTAAGGGTCATTAAGGTTGCAGGTTGCTCCCACGATGGCATTTCTGGAATTAAAAAAGCGCGCATATAATCACTAGTAGGCTTATTATTTTTAAGCAAACACACGCCACAAGGCTTTGGCTCAGCCGCTAACATTTCAACGCCTATTTCGACCGTTCTATCTGATTTTTGTTGTATCCAATGTAATACACCTACACCCCAACCTTCATCACGTTCAGCACTCAAGGCAATGGCCTCACCCACACGCAAACTGAGTGGTGGTGCTTCTGACCAACTTAGTTTTTGCCCTGCAGGTGAACGGTCTATGGCTTTTAAACGATACGGCATATAGGTCATTGCAGGAACAGTGGGTAAATTTTGCTCTTCATCCTCAATAGAATCCACATTGCCATAACACACCAACCATGCGTCAAT
>DDBM01000024.1:1744-2813 GCA_002333125.1 Moraxellaceae bacterium UBA2032
CCTTGTGACTCGGTTTTAATCTCTAAAAAACTCGCCCATAATTGGCTGTGATGATACAAAGTCTCAATTTCGTTGGGTCTTAATTTATTGACTTGGCTACTAGCTAACAACACCATGGCTAAATAGGCTTGCTTGACTGTTTGTAAGGTACAACCATCACTTTTAACAACTTTATGCTCAAACACACCATTTAGTTGTGCTAAACGCGCTAAATTATGCACATCTAACCACAAACCTAAAGGAGCTTGTTCATACTGACGATAACAATCTAATAAAATCTGCTGCGATGTGGCAATAATACGTTGAATACAGCTTGCCGCTAAATGTTGACCTGCTTTGCGACCTAAATCTAAAAAACCCATTTTACCTTTAAGTTTTTCTAGGGTTTGCATAGCCGCAATTTTATAATTAATGATTAAATTTTGACGTAAAGTTTGCACTAAAGCCAAGGCGCGTCGTCCTTGTAAAGGCAGTAATAACGATAAATTGGTATAACTTTTTTCTAAAGAAACAATGAGTGTAAGCACTGATGGCTGTAATATTTCGAGCAACTCAAAACGTAAACTGGCTTCGATGTCTAGGGTGGTTAACTCAGTCAAGGTTTGATATAGCTGCTTGCCACATTCTAAAGGATGACTTATAGGAAGCTGCTGTACCCATAATTGCATTTGGGCAGAAGTATGCCGTACCAATGTTAAATTGGTGCGATTAGGCTTGGGTAAATTTGCTTCAAATTGATTAGTCATCATAAGTTAAATTCGATACGTCGAGAAAAACATGATTATTTTTAGAAGATTGCTCTATCTTAAAAATAAATAAGAATTGAATCCTATTTTTTCTATTTATACATGATAACAAGAAGTAGGTCTATTGCGCCTCATACAGACTTTTTAGAACTTACGCCTTTTGTATCTATAGCGCGTAAGTCCTAGGGTGAACACATGGATTCACCCCTATTTTTTACAATCAACTAACGCTGCAAATATTTGCTTTAAGCCAAACCAACATACACATGTTGTACATCATCATCGGCATCCATTGCATCTAAAAAGGCTTCTACTTCGTCACG
>DDBM01000024.1:2907-4497 GCA_002333125.1 Moraxellaceae bacterium UBA2032
CGCATACTCGAAATAGTACGGTTTACATTATCGGTTAAGCATTCCACAATAATCGGTACACGATGTGGGGCAAAACCTTCATAAGTGACTTTTTCAAAATTTACGCCACCATCTAATAAACCCGCGCCTTTTTTAATGGCACGCTCTAAAGTATCACGCGGCATAGAGGCTTTTTTAGCTTGCTCTACAGCCAAACGTAAACGCGGATTCATGGCAGGGTCTGCCCCATTACGCGCTGCCACCATGATTTCTTTAGATAATTTACCAAAAACACGACCTTTGGTATTAGCAGCAATTTCTTTATGTTTGGCTTTCCACTGTGCGCCCATAATAATTCTCTTTAATATAAACAACTATTTGCACAACAATAAACAACAGTGCAATGCTTAATACTATACTAGCACCAACGGCTGTATCCCAATAAAAACTCGATAATAACCCCATTGTAATAGCAATCATACTGGCTAAACCTGCCAATAACACCATTTGCGTAGGCGTGTTAACTAAAGGCCGCGCCACCAAAGTAGGCATCACCAACAAGGCAGTAATTAATAAACTACCCACCGCTTTCATGGCAACCGTTACTACCAACGCCAGTAATACCAACAACAACATGCGTAATTTAACCACAGGCAAACCTTCAACGGCGGCCAAGTCTTCATCTATTGCGGCTAATAATAAATCACGCCAAAAATAAATCACAATAGCCAACACCGCCATTAAGCCTCCTGCTAATACAGGCAAATCAGTCGCGCCAATACTGAGTAAATCACCAAATAAATAACTTAATAAATCAACTCTCACGCCATCCATGCCACCAATAACCACTAAACCTGCACTTAAGGTAGTGGTAGAAACGGCCATTAATAGCGCGTCTGATGGTAATTGTTGTTTACCTAACAAACTGGCTAATACCAAAGCCAACATTACACACACTGCCACTAAACCACCCCAAACAGGCACATGTAACCATAAACTCAACGCCACGCCCAATAAAGTGGCATGAGATAAACTATCACCAAAATAGGCNNCTTTCCCCAAGGGCGAGGGAGTTTTGCGTATATCAATCACCGCTGCTGGCTCATGAATACAACCATGGGCATCGTGTTGATGGTCGTGGTGATGACTATAAACCGCCAAACCTTGGCTGCCTTGCAAACCAAATAAACGCAAATATTCGGGATGATTACTCACTGCTTGAGGGTGACCATGACAACAAATATGCCCATTTAAACAAATGACTTTGTCGGTGGCTGCCATGACTAAATGTAAATCATGCGACACCATTAACACGCCACAATCGTATTTTTTAGGTAAGGCCGCTAACAACTTATACAGCTCTTCTTGACCCGTTAAATCTACACCTTGCATCGGCTCATCTAAGACCAACAAATCAGGTTTTTGCAATAAGGCACGTGCTAACAATACACGCTGCCACTCGCCACCCGACAAGGTATGTACCGAGTTATCTAATAGTTTTTCTGCACCCACTTCGTTTAAGGTAATTAATAAATCTATGGGTCGTGGCTTAGTTTTACTTAATTGCAAAAAATGCCGTACCGTTAACGGCAGGCTTTTATCTAATTTTAA
>DDBM01000117.1:0-1297 GCA_002333125.1 Moraxellaceae bacterium UBA2032
GTGTAATCCACTTTATGAAACGCGGTTTTGGTGCCTGCCTGTTTAATGGTAGTGCCTAAACAACAAAAAGCATCATCAGCTTTTACTTTTTTAAGTGCCTCTGCCAGTCGGTCAAAATCTATCACTAAATTTTTAAGTTTAGGGTGTGTGGGTAAAGGCTTTCTGGTTACTGCAATCACTTGCTTATAAACGTCTAAATCTAATAACAGATTTAGCACTTGTTTTCCTACCATCCCTGTAGCGCCAATAACAATTGCGGTCTTTCCGCTCATAATTCGCTCCAGTCGAAAAGCACTTTATTAAACCTTCAATCGGCTTAGTCATGGTGCATTATGCCTACTCATCAACAATTAGCAATCATTTCGTAGAGTTTTTGCTCTAGCCAAGCAAGCATTTGCTAGGTATCATCCACTCATTCAAAAAACCAACAATTTAGGTCTAGGTATTTTATATAAAAGTACCTTGCCTCTCTGCCAAATGCTAATAGGTGAGCCATGAGTTATACAGGTATGAACTTTAATTTAGGTGAAACGCTTAATCAATTGCGCGATATGGTTTACAAGTTTTCTCAACAAGAGATTGCGCCGCGTGCTGCCGAAATTGATAGCTCAAACCAATTTCCTATGGATTTATGGCGTAAATTGGGTGACTTAGGCTTATTAGGCATGACCGTCAGCGAGCAATATGGCGGTGTAGATATGGGCTATTTGGCTCATGTGATTGCTATTGAAGAAATCTCTCGCGCTTCGGCCTCGGTAGGTTTGTCGTATGGCGCACATTCCAACTTGTGTGTTAATCAAATTTATCGTAATGGCAACGATGAGCAACGCGCTAAATACTTGCCAAAATTAATTTCGGGCGAACACATTGGCGCACTGGCCATGAGTGAAACCACGGCTGGCTCTGATGTGGTTAGCATGAAACTTCGCGCCGATAAAGTTGATGGTGGCTATGTACTTAACGGCCACAAAATGTGGATTACTAACGGCCCCGATGCACATACCTACGTAATTTACGCTAAAACCGATTTAAGTTGCGCCCCCTCTAAAGGTATGACAGCGTTTATTGTTGAACGTGATTGGCAAGGCTTTAGCCGTTCGCCCAAATTAGATAAATTAGGTATGCGCGGCTCTAACACCTGTGAATTAGTGTTTGATGAGTGTTTTGTGCCTGACCAAAACGTGTTGGGCAAAGTGGGTGGTGGCACACGGGTATTAATGAGTGGTTTGGATTACGAGCGTGTGGTGCTGTCGGCAGGCCCTGTGGGTGTGATGCAAGCCTGTATGGATATTGTGTT
>DDBM01000117.1:1326-12432 GCA_002333125.1 Moraxellaceae bacterium UBA2032
GATGCCAAGCTTTATGAAATTGGTGCAGGCACATCCGAAATTAGACGTATGCTGATTGGCCGTGAATTGTTTAATGAAACGAATTGATACTCCCTCTCCTTTAAGGAGAGGGCTGGGGTGAGGTATTTTTAAGCTAACTTAGCCCTCACTCTAACTCTTTCCCACTGAGAGAAGGAACATTAACGATTTAGATGGGTTTCGTACCTCTACCCATCCTACAAACTGCATCACTTCATCCCAAAAATACAAATGATTAATGCTAGTATATTTATATTTTTGGGAGTGTATAAAAGGCGAAAATTATGCCCATATTAACCAGTCAAATTAACACCCACAGCCCTACTTTTGTAGAAAACGCGCAAGCTTTGCGTGAACAAGTGGCAGAACTAAAAGACGTATTAAGTGACATTGCTAAAGGCGGTGGCGAAGCCGCCGTTGCGCGTCATAAAGCACGAGGCAAACTCACTGCGCGTGAACGTATTAATGCCTTACTTGACGTAGGTTCACCTTTTTTGGAGCTTGCACCTTTAGCTGCCTATCAAGCTTATGGCAATGAAGATGTTCCTGCGGCAGGTTTAGTGGCAGGTATTGGCCGCGTAGCAGGCATAGAATGTGTGATTGGGGCTAACGATGCCACGGTTAAAGGTGGTTCTTATTACCCTCTCACGGTCAAAAAACATTTACGCGCTCAAACCATCGCCCAAGATAATCATTTACCGTGTATTTATTTGGTGGATTCGGGCGGTGCAAATTTACCGCGTCAAGATGAAGTGTTTCCTGATGAGCGTCATTTTGGCCGTATCTTTTTTAATCAAGCCAATATGTCGGCACAAAACATTCCCCAAATTGCGGTGGTGATGGGTTCGTGTACCGCAGGGGGTGCGTATGTGCCATCTATGGCAGACGAAGCTATTATTGTTAAAGAGCAAGGCACTATCTTTTTAGCAGGCCCACCACTGGTAAAAGCAGCAACAGGAGAAATTGTGTCAGCCGAAGACTTAGGTGGTGCAGAATTACACTGCCGTACTTCGGGTGTCACCGACCAATTAGCTGACAATGACGCACACGCCCTCGCCCTCGCTCGTGCCGCGATTAGCCGTTTAAACCGTCCTAAAAAAATTACCTTAGATGTGCGTAAACAGCTACCTCCCAAATACGCCGCCGAAGAAATTTATGGCATTATTCCTAAAGACCCACGCCTACCTTTTGATGTGCGTGAAATTATTGCACGTCTCGTTGATAACTCCGAATTTGACGAGTTTAAGCCTTTATATGGCGCAACCTTAGTGTGTGGTTTTGCCCATTGGTGGGGTTATCCTGTGGGAATTGTGGCCAATAACGGGATTTTGTTTAGCGAGTCAGCGCAAAAAGGTGCGCATTTTATTGAGCTATGTAGTCAACGTGGTATTCCGCTTATCTTTTTGCAAAACATCACGGGCTTTATGGTCGGTAAAANNTTATTGGCGGCTCTTATGGCGCGGGTAATTATGGTATGTGTGGTCGGGCATATAGCCCACGCTTTTTGTTTAGTTGGCCAAATTCGCGCATTGCCGTGATGGGAGGCGAACAAGCCGCCAGTGTCTTAACCGAAATTCAAAAAGGCGCAAATGCCAAACGTGGCGTACATTGGACAGCCGACGAAGAAGCCGCCTTTAAACAGCCTTATTTAGAAAAATACCAACGCGAATCGCATCCATTTTATGCCAGTGCGCGTTTGTGGGATGATGGGGTGATTGACCCAATTCAAACCCGTGATGTACTAGGTTTGTGCATTTCGGCGACCTTAAATGCCCCTGCCCAAGAAACCAAATTTGGCATTTTTAGGATGTAAATATGCTACAACATACCATTGATGAACGTGGTGTCGTCACCCTCACTCTTGACCGCCCACAATTACATAATGCCTTTGATGATGCCTTAATTACCGAACTGATTAAGGTATTGGCTTTATATAAAGAAAACCCACAGAGCCGTTTATTGGTATTACGCGCCAACGGCAAAAGCTTCTCCGCAGGAGCTGACTTAAATTGGATGCAACGTGTTGCCCAATATACGCAAGACCAAAACAAAGCCGATGCCGAAAACTTAGCCGAACTTATGGGGCATTTATATCACTTTCCACATCCTACTATTGCCGTTGTGCAAGGTGCTGCCTTTGGCGGCGGTGTAGGTTTGGTAAGTTGTTGTGATATTGCACTTGCCAGCGACAAAGCCAGTTTTTGTTTGTCCGAAGTTAAGTTAGGGTTAGTGCCTGCGGTGATTAGTCCGTATGTAATTGCTGCCATTGGTGCGCGCCAAGCACAACGCTATTTTTTGAGTGCCGAGCGTTTTGATGCTCAAACCGCCTATCACTTAGGTTTAGTACAACAACTATGTACACCTGAGACACTCGACAGCCAAGCAACTGTGCTAATTAATACTATTTTGAGCAACGCGCCCGTTGCACTAACGGCTTGCAAACAACTCATACACCGTGTTGATGCTGCAATTAACCCCGAACTACGCGACTACACCACGAGCTTAATTGCTCAATTACGCGTTAGCCCCGAAGGCCAAGAAGGCTTAGCGGCATTTTTAGAAAAACGTCCTGCTGGATGGCTTAAATGATGATAACCAAACTATTAATTGCGAATCGTGGCGAAATTGCCTGCCGAATTATTAAAACTGCTCAACGTTTAGGCGTGCGTACCGTTGCCGTTTATTCCACTGCCGATGCCAACGCGCTTCATGTACAAATGGCCGACGAAGCCTATTGTATTGGTAATCCACCTAGCCGAGAATCGTATTTGTGTGGCGACAAAATCATCGCCACCGCCTTAGCTTGTGGCGCACAAGCGATTCATCCTGCTTATGGTTTTTTATCAGAAAACGCCGATTTTGTAGCTGCCGTGGAAGCTGCTGGCTTAATTTTTATAGGCCCCTCCGCCAGTGCGATTAGAGCAATGGGCGGCAAGTCTCAAGCCAAAGCCCTCATGCAACAAGCAGGTGTACCGTTAATTACGGGCTATCATGGCGAAGCGCAAGACCAAGAGACTCTCATTAAAGAAGCCCTAAATATTGGCTTACCTGTATTGCTTAAAGCCTCCGCAGGCGGTGGTGGCAAAGGAATGCGCGAGGTGCATCATGCCTCCGAACTCCCCGAAGCGATTGAATCGGCACAACGCGAAGGCCAAAACAGCTTTGGTGATAGCCGTTTATTAGTCGAAAAACTCTTAGTTAAACCACGTCATGTTGAAGTACAAATTTTAGCCGACAAGCACGGCAACTGCGTGTATTTATTTGACCGTGATTGCTCGTTGCAACGTCGTCATCAAAAAGTCGTTGAAGAAGCCCCTGCTCCTAATTTATCGGCACAATTACGCGCCGAAATGGGACAAGCCGCCGTTAAAGCCGCACAAGCGATTGGCTATAGCAACGCAGGGACTATAGAATTTTTGGTCGCCAATAATGAATTCTTTTTTATGGAGATGAATACCCGTTTACAAGTAGAACATCCCGTTACCGAGATGATTAGCGGACTTGATTTGGTTGAATGGCAATTGCGTATTGCCTGTGGTGAAACATTAAACTTTGAACAAAGCAGCTTAGCGGCCTATGGTCATGCCATTGAGGTACGTTTGTATGCCGAAGACCCTGCCCACGACTTTTTGCCTGCTATTGGCCGTTTAACGCATTTTGACTATCCTCAAAAACACGCTTGGCAACGCATTGATACAGGCTTTGTAGCAGGTGACGAAGTCTCTCCTTATTATGACCCGATGTTAGCCAAAGTCATTGTATGGGGTGAAAACCGCCACCAAGCCATTGCGCGTTTATTGCAAACGCTAAATGCGATGCGTGTGAGTGGTTTACGTCATAATTTGAGCTATTTACAACGCATAATTGCCCACCCCGATTTTGCCAAGCCACAAGCCTTGGCCACCGACTTTTTGGTGTTACGTCACCAAGAATTTTTGTCTTACCAAAGCCCACATCAACAAGCCGCATTATTGGCCTGTGCCGCCTATTATTTTGTTCAGCAACAACAAGCTCATCAAGTCGTGAGTAATGACAGCTATTCGCCTTGGCAACAGTTGGTTGGTTGGCGATGCTGTGGCAACAACAACACTTCATTGTCACTTAATATAAACGAGCAAACGCATGACCTCGTATTACAAGCCAATGGCCCGCGTTTTACATGGCAAGACAATGAGCAACAGGGCGAATTTAGTTTTAGCCAACAACAGGGCTTGTTTATTTATCAAGATGATAAACAACGTTTGAGCTTTAACGTCACCTTTGATACTCATGGTGTGCAACTAAGCCATGATGGTTTTGTGTGGCAATGTAGCCTGCGTGAACCATACAAACAGAGCCAACAAAACAGTCTAAGCCACAAAGGTTATCGTGCGCCAATGACGGGGCGTATTACTGCTGTTTTGGTTGAGGTAGGCCAAACGGTACAAAAAGGTGAGACTTTAGTGGTGATGGAAGCGATGAAAATGGAACATCGTATTGTGGCGCAATCTGATTTTAGCATTGAAGAAATTTGGGTTGGTGCAAATGATTTGGTGCAAGATGGACAAGTTTTGTTGAATTAGCCTAAGAAGCTTGGCTACTACAGCCACCAAAAACACTGTTAGGACTTACACACGAAGAGTCAATATATTAGGCTTTGTGACTGTGTAAGTTCCAACTACTTTAAGAGCACAAATAAAAAAGGGCTAGACCGTTAAGTCTAACCCTTTGATTTTATTGGTCGGAACGGAAGGATTTGAACCTTCGACCCCTTCACCCCCAGCGAAGTGCGCTACCAGACTGCGCTACGCCCCGAACAGGCGGCTATATTAACTAATTTAGCCAATTTGTCCAGTAGTTTTACGAAAAACCGCTCAAGTTACAGGCACATAAGCCCTAATAAACTCAGGTGGCATACGTTTAGCTTTACCCGTTTGCATATCTACGGTCACAAAATGGGTGCGGCCTGTTAGTATCGTTTTGTTATCATGCAAACGTATAATTTGATAATCACGTGTGGTTGATAACTTACCATCATTGGCACTAATCCATGTACCAATGGCTAACTCTTCACCTACATAGCTTGGCAAGCAATAATTAAGCTCATGCTTACGCACCACACAACCACAGCCTAAATCATAATAAGCCGCTATATTTAAGCCTAACGCCTCAGAATGTGACCATGCCGCTTTCTCGAGCCACTCCAAATAAGACACATTATTAGTATGACCAAAAGCGTCTTGGTGGCTATCTAATACCGTCATGTAAGTAATAAAAGGCGCGGCAACGTGCCATATCACAATTATATACCACGCACCTGAGTACTTTTTCCTAACACATTCAAAACAGACTCTAATTCACGAATCATGTCTTTAATCACCACATTCAGCATATTTTGACTTATTTTAAGCTGATACGCTAATAAGGTTTCTGACGTGTCTATATGCTCAACGGGTGTTGTTACAACTTCACGTACAATTTCTCGTTTAGATTCTGTTTGTAATTGTAAGCGTGCGCCGCTAATGGTATAGCCTTGTTCATACAACAAACTACGAATTTGACGAATCATCAATACTTCTTCGTGTTGATAATAACGACGATTACCTCTACGCTTCATGGGACTGAGTTGTTCAAACTCTTGCTCCCAATAACGTAA
The DNA here is from genome assembly GCA_002333125.1 of Moraxellaceae bacterium UBA2032. GTDB lineage: Bacteria > Pseudomonadota > Gammaproteobacteria > Pseudomonadales > Moraxellaceae > Agitococcus. Next base: position 6,980 of record DDBM01000117.1, read on the forward strand.
TACATGAGGCTTTACATTACACAACTCGCCTACTTCACCAATGCTAAAATAACGCTTACTGGGAATAGCAGGTAATAGTGCGTTATGGCTGGGTTCTAGCATAAGCATCTACTCGCTGTCTTAATTTTTGTCCTGCTTTAAAAGTCACTACACGACGCGCAGTAATCGGAATTTCTTCACCTGTTTTAGGATTTCGACCGGGACGTTGACGCTTATCTCGCAAGTCAAAATTACCAAAGCCCGATAACTTAACGGGCTGATTACTCTCCAAGGCCAAACGAATCTCTTCAAACAAAATATCTATTAATTCTTTTGCTTCTTGTTTATTGAGTCCTAACTCATTAAACAAATGCTCGACCATATCGGCCTTGGTGAGTGCGCTCATGCCTACCTCTTTATCCTAACGAAGGACTGCGTTATGTTGTTTTTCTAAAGCGTCCACAATGGCTTGTAGCCCTGCTTTCACTTCTTCATCTTGTAAGGTTCGGTCGTTATGTTGCCAATGTGTACCAATGGCTAAACTGCGTTTATTTTCGGCGATACCTGCACCTTGATAAACGTCAAACAACCACACATTTTGTAACAATTCACTGCCTGCTTCACGCGCCGTTTTTAACACATCGGCGGCCTGAATCGAAGCATCTAAGACAACGGCAATATCTCTACGCAAACTTGGAAAACGCGATAGCTCACTAAATTTGGGCAGTTTTGCGTTTAGTAATGGAGCTAACAATAACTCAAAAACATACACAGAGCCTTGTACATCTAGGCTTTGCTGCACTTGAGGGTGCAATTTACCTAAATAACCAATGATATTATCTTGGCTATCAACTAAGGCGGCAGTTTGCCCTGTATGTAGCGCAGGATGATTCGCTGTCTTGAACCTAACTGTATCAGATGCGCCCGTAAGTGCAAGAATTGATTCAACATTTCCTTTTAAATCGAAGAAGTCTACAACAGCTGATTTATTGCCCCATGCTTCGGGTAAAACCTCGCCTGTAATCACGCCAGACAACATCACTTCTTGCACTAATGAGCCATCGGGTTGTGGTAAAAAACGACTCCCAACTTCAAATAAACGTACCCGACTTTGTTGGCGATTTTGATTATAAGCAACCGCACTTAACAAGCCCGCCCATAAGGTGGTACGCATGGTTGACAGTTCGCTTGATATGGGGTTTGCTAAACTTAAGGTCTGACGTTGTGGGTCTAAAATTTTCTGTAATTTGGGGTCAACAAAGCTAAAGGTTATCGCTTCTTGATAACCCATGCCTACCAATAGTTCTTTGATTTGTTGAGTAGACAGCACTTCGGGTTGGGGGGCTAATTCAAAAGAAAACTGTGGTTTTTGGGTAGGTAAATTATCGTAGCCATAAACACGCGCTAATTCTTCAATTAAATCGACTTCAATACTTATATCAAATCTATAGCTAGGTGCAGTGACCAACCACGCATCGGCTTGTTTTTCGAGTGTCATGCCTAAAGCCAACAAGATGTCTTCTACCTGAGTCGCAGGCAAATCAAAACCTAATACTTGGCTAATTTTGGCTAAACGTAAATTAATGGGCAAACGTGTGGGCAAGGCATTGGGCAAAATCGCTTCAATCACTTCACCTGCACTACCGCCAGCAATCTCAATAATTAATTGTGTTGCTCTTTCAATAGCTTGACGCTGTAAGTTAAAGTCAACTCCACGCTCAAAACGGTGTGAAGAATCGGTGTGTAAACCATAACTACGCGCTTTTCCTGCTAAAGCGAGCGGCTGAAAAAAGGCACTTTCTAATAAAATATCAACGGTGGAGTCACTAACGGCTGATTCGTCACCACCCATAATACCTGCTAAAGCCAACGGTTTTTGATGATCGGCAATAAGCAATGCGCCTGCACGTAACTCAACGGTTTGTTTATTTAACAAAATGAGTTTTTCGCCTGCTTGTGCTTCACGCACCACAATACCGCCTTCGATTTTAGTTAAATCAAAAGCGTGCATCGGTTGACCTAATTCCATTAATATATAATTAGTTACGTCAACAACTGCACCTAAAGTAGCAATACCCGAACGGGCTAATTTACGCACCAGCCATTCTGGACTGGCACTATTAGGATTAATACCTTTAATGACACGCGCTACATAACGTGGGCAAGCTTCAGACTGTAAATCCACCGAAACAACGTGGGTATGCGCTGCGCTAACAGGCAACATGACAGGCTGACACAAAGACAGTTTATTAAACGCCGCCACTTCACGCGCCATGCCTAATACGCTTAAACAATCACCACGATTAGGCGTAATACCAAACTCCATTGTTATGTCATCAAGCTGTAAATAATCACGAATATTTGCCCCTACAGGCGCATCAACAGGCAACTCTAACAAACCCTCAGTGGCAGGGCTTAAACCCAATTCTTGAGCCGCACACAACATACCAAACGATTCTACACCGCGTAATTTGGCGCGTTTAATATCAATATTATTGGGCAGTTTGGCACCCAATGTGGCCACAATAACTTTTAAGCCTACACGCACATTAGGCGCACCACAGACAATTTGTAGCGGCTCGGCTTGAGCTACATTAATAGTGGTAACGCGTAAACGGTCGGCTTGAGGATGCGCTTCTACACTTAACACTTCGCCCACAAACACGTTATTAAATGGCGGCGCAACCATTTGTAAGGCATCAACTTCTAAGCCTGCCATGGTTAATTGATGGCCTAATTGTTGGGTTGTTAACGCAGGGTTAACCCATTCACGTAACCAGCTTTCACTAATTTGCATTATTTATTACCTAAAATTTTTGTCTTAGCCTTTGGTGTGCGACCTATCAGTCCTAATTAAATATCAATGGCTAAATGCCAACGAATACCATGCTCAGCTAAACGGGTTAAAATAGCGGCCATACTTTCTAAGTTATCAATAACCGCTTCTGGCTCGGCCAATACTGTGGGCGTTTTATCTATTTCAGCAATTAAACCTAAGACCGTTTTTAAGCCTTCTTGTGCCGAAAACCATGTAACTTCGTTAGGGTCAAAGGTCTCATCTTCTTCTAAGAGATCTTGAATATCTTCTACATATTCATCCCACTCACCTTCAGGCATACTAAAAAAGTGCATTAAAGGGGTGACACCTGCACGCTGTGCCAGTTGTTCTAATACATCTTCTTCGACACGTGCTAAAGCTGTGCCATCCATATCTAATAAAAACTCATGATTTTCGTCATGTTCGGGAACATCCGCACAAATAAAATAAGCGAGACTCATGTTGTTTTCCTCGGGTCAATATTAAATAAAGTTAATTTATTTAAACTGACTTAAAAAGCGTAAATCATTGTCAAAAAATAAGCGTAAATCATTAACACCATAACGTAACATAGCAAAGCGTTCTACCCCCATACCAAAGGCAAAACCACTGTATTTGTCGCTATCTATACCACAATTTTTTAATACTTGGGGATGAACCATGCCGCAGCCTAACACTTCTAACCAACCCGTTTGTTTACACACGCGACAGCCATGGCCATCACACATCACACACTGAATATCAACTTCAGCAGAAGGTTCGGTAAATGGAAAATAAGACGGACGAAAACGTACCGCTAAATCTTTTTCAAAAAACACGCGTAAGAAGTTTTGAATAACACTTTTTAACTGAGCAAAACTGACATTTTCGTCAATTAACAAACCTTCTACCTGATGAAACATCGGCGAATGGGTTAAGTCGGAGTCACAACGATACACACGGCCAGGGCAAACAATACGAATCGGCGGTTGCTGTTGCTCCATGACCCTAATTTGTACAGGTGAAGTATGGGTACGCAAGAGACGATGAGCATCAAAATAGAAGGTGTCGTGCATGGCACGCGCAGGATGATGCGAAGGAATATTTAAGGCTTCAAAATTATGAAAGTCATCTTCGACTTCGGGGCCACTCGCCACACTAAAGCCTGCCTGAGTAAAAAACTCAGTAATACGATTCATAACTCGAGTCACAGGATGTAAACCTGCGGGCAATTGGCCACGCCCTGCTAATGTCACATCAACACGTTCGGACTCTAATTGACGTTGCAAAGTTTCGGCAGCAAAGGCTTGACGACGTGCATCTAAGGCTTGATTGACCGTATCACGCACATGATTGAGTTTAGCCCCTTGCTCTTTACGCGCTTCGGGGTCTAACTGGCCTAAGCCTTTGGATAATTCGGTTAATTGGCTTTTTTTGCCCAAAAACTGCACTTTTACTTGCTCTAGGGCTTGCGTATCTGCTGCACTATTTATCATGGCCAGTGCATCATTCACTAGCACAGTTAAGTCACTCATTATATATTCTCTATAAATTCACCATAAAAAAACCCGCCTAACGCGGGTTTTTACTATATCCCAACTTACATATCACACAATACAGCAGGTAGCATTTTATTGCTTTTTGCACGAAAATGCTCCAACTCTTTCGCGATTTCACTCCACCGTTGCTGTTTGTTCATCAGAGCTTCCTCTAAGTCCCTCGGCGGACGATATAGTGGTATTTCCACTTTCTGCATTGTAGTTTGACTCTGATGTTTTTTCATTTTCTTTACTCTCCGAAAAAGGCAAAACAACTACAACAGGATTCTCACCACTGTTCATTTGTATCATATAGTCTAAATCAAAAGGAAGAGCCTTAATCACGTTATATTCATCCTGATTTAATTCTCTCACTTTATGAAATAACTCTTTAGCCTCTTTTCTATCTATAACAAAAGAATGAGCTGGATAAGACCCAATTAACTTATTCAAAGCATCAGGTTTTAAGTTTTTTGACTTTTCACTAAGCCTCTTACCATACTCATAACCAATATAATTGGCCCGTTGAGATTCACCTAATCTAATAGGGTCAATTTGAGCAAAAATTGGTGAAAATATACCAACCGTCAAATTTGTCGCAATATCAGCAGCGATTCTCGTTGATAATCGCCCTCCCATACTGGCGGAGACCAAAGAGTTTCTAAACGAAGTTATAACTTGCTGTTGTAAAGCATCTATTGCTTGCGGCAAATCCAAGCCAGAACTTCTTTCAAATAACTCTGTTGATTTTTGTATTTGAACATCTAATGGACCTAATTCGCCACAATTAGCTATTACTATATCTGATGCACCTATAGCTATTAATGTACCAGCAGATTTACAGTACTGTGGAACAACAAGCGTGAACCCATCGTCACTATAATGTTGTAAAGCTCTAGCAATACGAAACCCTGCATGAGGGTCTCCTCCACTTGTTCCCAAAACAAAAACCACTTTAGAATAGCTATCACGATGCTCGTTGCAAATTTCAGTGACTTTATTATAACCATCTCGGGATATCTCTCCTATATATAAAATCTCTGTACACGACAAAAAAATATTTTAAGTTGAAAAGGCCGTAGGTAGCCGCCATTCAAGGCATCACGATTTAACGACCAAGAAAAAAAGTGAAGCCATGA
>DDBM01000272.1 GCA_002333125.1 Moraxellaceae bacterium UBA2032
TCATAAAAACGCCCTCGATGTATTAAGCAATAACGGTTACACCAATATTGAATATTTGCGTACTGCCCTCGACGAAGATGCCTTGATTGCAAAAATCAAAGATGCACACTTTGTGGGTATTCGTTCGCGCACACAACTGACCGAAAAAGTCTTAGATGCGGCCAATAAACTGATTGCAGTGGGTTGCTTTTGTATTGGTACTAACCAAGTTGACTTACGCGCTGCGATGAAAAAGGGTATTCCCGTTTTTAACGCGCCGTATTCTAATACCCGTTCGGTAGCCGAATTAGTGTTAGCCGAAGCCATTTTGTTGTTACGCGGCATTCCCGAAAAAAATGCCTTAGTGCATCGTGGCGGTTGGTCTAAATCTGCCGAAGGCTCTTTTGAAACACGCGGCAAAGTTTTGGGTATTGTGGGTTACGGCAGCATTGGCTCACAATTGTCGGTACTGGCCGAATCTTTGGGTATGCAAGTTATTTATTTTGACACCGTGACTAAATTGCCTTTAGGTAATGCGCGTCAAATTGGTTCGATGGATGAATTGTTAGCGCAGGCCGACGTAGTTTCTTTACACGTTCCCGAAATTCCGTCTACCAAAGATATGATGCGTGCCGAGCAGTTTGCTCAAATGAAAAAAGGCGCAATTTTTATTAATGCAGCGCGTGGCACGTGTGTAGATATTGACGCATTAGCAGCCGCATTAGAAAGCAAACATATAGGTGGCGCGGCGGTTGACGTGTTTCCTAAAGAGCCAAAAGCGAACGATGAAGAGTTTTTATCGCCTTTGCGTCAATTCGACAACGTGATTTTAACACCACACATTGGCGGCTCTACTCTCGAAGCTCAAGCTAACATTGGTTTAGAAGTGGCCGAAAAGTTTGCTCGTTATTCTGATACAGGCACAACCTTGTCTGCCGTAAACTTTCCTGAAGTGGCGATTCCTTTACAAGCGGGCAAACACCGTTTGTTGCATATTCACAACAACGTACCAGGTGTACTGTCGGCGATTAACCGCGTTTTTGCCGAAAACAACATTAACATCTCTGCCCAAAGTTTAATGACCAACGAAGCGATTGGTTATTTGGTAATGGATGTTGATGCTGACTGCTCTACGATTGCTTTGCAAAAACTGCAAGAAGTTGAAGGCACAATTCGTACACGCGTATTGTTTTAAGCCTTGTCATAAATCTCCCCCTTTCTCACTAATGAGTAAGGACAATGGGTTTACCGACAAATCTGTAACAAAAATAAAGCTCCTCAAATTGAGGGGCTTTTTTTTATAGGTTAAGCTCCAAGCATAACTCTTATTATTTGCATATTATGTTTTTACGCTGCCTTACATTGTTAACCTTGTTAGGATTTATAACAGGCTGCTCTACCAGTAGCGTGTTTACGCCCTATCCTGCACGGGCTTTAAGTTATCAACAAGCCCTCAGTACAGGCACGCCTCAACCTGCCTTAGACGCTAACAAAAAACAACTTGCCAGCCGCGATGCCTTATTAGCCCTGTTAGAACAAGGTCGTATTCAACAATTAGCAGGCGATTACACCGCCAGTAAACAAAGTTTTACATTGGCTTTAGCCAAACTCGATGCCATAGGCCAACGTGCGACTATTTCGGTAAGTCATACCGCCAGTCAAGGCACAGCCTTAGTCACAAACGATAATGCTATCCCCTATCAGAGTAATGATTACGAACGCATTTTTGTACATCAATTTCAGGCACTTAATTATATCGCTCTTAATGATAAAGAAGGTGCATTAGTCGAAATGCGCCGCGCACAATTTTTTCAAGATAAAAAGCCCGAAGATGAAGAAAAAAAAGACAGCCTCTCTGATAAAGCCTTAAATGAATACCAAACTCGCTTAACCGCCACCAATGATTTAGCACAGCGCGTTACCTCAAGTCGTCAAAATGCCTATGTTTTGTATTTGGCAGGTGTTTTGTATGAATCTAAAAACCAATTTGATGATGCTTATATTGACTATAAAAAAGCGTTAACTATTGCACCCAACAATAGCTTTTTACAAGACGATGTGGCACGTTTAGCAACACAGCTTAATAGAAAAAATGACATTAAAGAGCTTAACCTTAGCGGCCTCAAACCCAGCACCTTAAAAGCCAATGAAGGCACAATAGTTATTTTGTATGAAGAAGGTTTTGCCCCTGCCAAAAAAGAATTATTTTTGCCCTTTCCGTGGCCAGAAGCATGGTACACCGTGGCATTTCCGTATTATGGGGATGCGTGGCAAAGTCCTATGCCGCTTAGTATTAGCACCGCACCTTTAAAATCAGCCATTAACAGCCAAGTCGTTACCGACACCCAAGCCTTAGCGGCACGTGCCTTAAAAGACAATATGGTGTCTATGCTTATTCGGCAAACCTTACGCGCACAAACCAAACACAAACTTCAACAAGAAGCTACTGATAAAGGCGGCGCAATTATGGGATTATTGGTCGGGGCNNGAACATTTTTATGTGGCCAGTTGGCCGCTGTAGGAGAAAACCATGAAAACAACATCCGTGTTATTAGCTGCTCTTGCTTTAGGGTTGAGTGGTTGTGCCTCGGTTAAATATGGCGATGCTAGCGCCACAGAAACCGTTAACGAACGTTTTGGCTCTACCGATTTGCAAATGACGGCTAAAAGCATGACCGAGTCTTTGTTGTCATCGCCCGTTATTGGCGAAGCCAATGCAGGCAACAAACGTCCTGTGATGTTTGTGGAGCGTATTGCCAACAAAACCGACGAGCATATTGATACCGAATCAGTGTTAGACAGCATGACCACCAAGTTACTGCAATCTGGCAAAGTACGTTTGGTCGATATGTCGCGTGTAGAGTCGGCACGTACACAGCTTAAATTTCAAAATAGCGATGAACTAAGTAACCCCAAAACTGCTATTGCCTTTGGTCAAATGGTGGGTGCAGAGTTTATGCTTTACGGCAATTTAAGCAGTATTTATAAAGAGGCTGGCAGTGCCACTAATCCTGTGGACAAATTCACCAAAACTCGTGATGTCTATTATAAGTTCACCTTAAAACTTATGAATTTAAAAACTGGTTTGGTCGAATGGCAAGACGAACAAGAAATTCGCAAAACAGCTAAACGTGGTTTGTTGGGAATGTAAAAACAGGCTTCGACTCCGCTCAGCCAACAAAAATGCTCCCTGAGCGGAGTCGAAGGGTTCATTTAGAGCTTACCCTAGCCCTCTCCTAATAGGAGAGGGAATTTCCATCGTTATAATTTTCTCGTTGTTTACAACGCCACCACTTCCCCTGCCTTCACTTCAAAAGCATATACACCAAAATAATTTTTATCTGCTACTGTGGTGCTATCAAAAGCATTTTGAATGTTGCCTTTGCTGTCTTTAGCAGTCACTTTTAAGTAATACACGCCATTAGGCAACAAAGATTTTGCCAATAACAACTCAGTTTGGCTCAAGGTTTGCTCTTTAACCACAAACGCAGCCTCAAAACGTGGACTAGTGGCAATTTTAACATTGTAGGTTAAAGCATCGCCTTGCAAATCTACAGAGGCATCCCAGCCAATACGCACCTGACTATCGGACAATAACTCTACTGCCTGATAGTAAGGCATTGGGTTTTCTAAGCTCGCCAAAAAATGGTCATAGTGTTGCTTGGGTAATTTAGCAATACGCGCATATTCGTTTTGCCACTCTGTCAAAAAATTAGCAGTGTCAACAAGCGGCAAAAATGCTTTGTCTGGTACTACACTAATTAAAGGTTGAATCAACGGCTTGTAGCTATCTAATTTAGCCTGCACTTTGGCCTCGGTCAGATATTTACTATACACCTCGTCAACCGCTTGTTTAAGCTCGGTCAAATGTTTAGGGTCTTGTAAAAAGCGTTTATGTAGCGGCACACTCCACCAATTAGCCACACTTAACTGCCACGGAGCGTATAACTCTCCTGCTTTTTTTTGGTCGGGCTGCCCCTCAAAGCCAAATGCACCATCATAATCCCACGGCAAAAAATAAAACTTGTTGCTGTCTTTGGGTTGATACAAAGCAAAGTTTTGGTTAATTGTGTCACGGTTGCCCATTAAAATACTGGTGGCTAGCCATGTTAAATAGTTGCTTTTGTCAAAATACTGGCCAAATACGGTATCAAAACTTTTGCTATCGTCATTAAGCGCCGTAAGCATAGCAATTAATGTTTGATGATTTTTATTATCCGCCTCTAAGCCTAGCGTTTTTTCAAAGTTATCTTTGTTAAGTGCCGCGCCTTTATCATCTAATGTTAAGTTGTCATTAAGAAAAAACTCAAAATCTTCGGCTTTATAAATATTGCCATCGGTAGGTAGTTTACGATTAACCAAATACTCTTTACCCATTTTTTCGACATGGGTAAACAAGCCATAATCGTTTGTGGCGTATTGTTTGCCACTTTTGTCAAAATTAGTGATTTGCATTTGCACAAACTGGGTACGCAAACTGGGAATATGCGGAATATCTCTAAACAAATCAAAGGCCAATTTATTACGCACACGAATTAAATCATAGGGATGTTTATTAAATTGTAAGGTTTGTTCACCGCGCCATAAACCTGCATCTTTGGCCAGTTTAATCCGATACGATTTTTGGTCAGCCAAACGTGTACTATGACCACGCAAACGCAATGTAGCATTTTTAGCTTTACCATCATCGGCAAAGCCATCAATCACAAAATGCGCATCAATTTCTGGCACATTCGCATCGCTGTCGTCTGCATCATTATTCACATCGGCAAACGTCCATGTGCTGGTATCTGTGGTTGTTACTGTTGCTTTTAACACTTGATTTTTTTCAACAGCGTACACAGCAACATCATCTTTAATGGCGGCAGCTTCTTGTGTATCTAATACTGGTGTTGGTGTTGGTGTTGGTGTTGGTGTCACTTGGGGAGATGGCGCATCATCCCCACCGCCACCACAAGCCGCTAAAGACGCAAGCATGATTGCCAAAACTAATGGCTTGAGTGTTGTGATTGTTGACATTGACTAACCCTGTAACCCTTTAAAAATTGTGCCAAATCTATCACATTTTGCCTGTCCTGCCAAGTCAACAACGATAACTGGCATCTAAAGGCAATCTAAGGGATAATTATTTATCTATTTATGTGATGCCTTGGAGTTTTCATGTCTGCTATTACCCTTAATCAGTATTTGGTACAAGCCAAAGTCCCTGCACAACTACAACAATTACTCACGCAAATGAGTGTTGCTTGCAAAGCGATTAGCATTGTCATTGGTAAAGGCGCATTAGCGGGCGTGTTAGGTCAAGCAGGCTCAGACAATATTCAGGGTGAAGAACAAAAAAAATTAGACGTGATTTCTAATGATATTGTATTAGATGCAGGTTTACGTTCTGGCAGTATTGCAGGTTTAGCCTCCGAAGAAATGGATGATATTTTTCCGCTACCTGATGGCACACCGCTTGGCGACTATTTAATGTTGTTTGACCCGTTAGATGGTTCTTCTAATATTGATGTAAATGTCTCGGTAGGCACGATTTTTTCGATTATCAAAAAACCGCTTGAGGCCACATCAGTAGTCGTCACAGAAGACTTTTTACAAGCAGGCAATCAGCAAGTGTGTGCAGGTTATGCCGTTTATGGCCCTTCTACCTTGTTAGTATTAACTTTAGGTAATGGCGTAGATTGTTTTACTTTAGACCGTGAATTAGGCGAATTTATTTTAACGCAAACAGGCATGACCATTCCTGCCGACACCAAAGAGTTTGCTATTAATATGTCTAATATGCGCTTTTGGGAGCAACCTGTAAGGCGTTATGTAGAAGAAATGATGGCAGGGAAAACAAGCATTCGCGGCAAAGATTTTAATATGCGCTGGGTAGCCTCAATGGTAGCCGATGTACATCGTATTTTAACGCGTGGCGGTGTGTTTATGTACCCGTTTGATTTAAAAGACCCAAGTAAGGCAGGCAAATTACGCTTAATGTACGAAGCCAACCCCATGAGCTTTATTGTAGAACAGGCAGGTGGCGCATCGACCACAGGCCGTGAACGTATTTTAGATGTTAAACCAACGGGCTTACATCAACGTGTACCTGTGATTTTAGGCTCTAAAAATGAAGTGGAGTTAGTAACGGGTTATCATCAGGAATAACCACTAGGCTTCGACTCCGCTCAGCCACCATCATCACACGCAATATCGACTCCGCTCAGCTAGCGTAAAAACGCACCCTGAGCGGAGTCGAAGGGTTAAGCAAACGGATCTTTTAAATCACGTTTAGCCCCTTTAGGTAAACTGGCTAATACCGTTAACGTTGTACCAAACGCAATACTGACTTTAGCATTGGTATTTACCGCCCAACCGTTGGCATCCAAAATCGGGGATAAGTTACGTTGACGCAATTTAAACCAAGCCATAACCATCGACGGCCCCGAAATAATCAGTAATAAACCTAAAATAGCAATCGGCATTTGCCACCAAATAAGTCCCAAAAAGCCCGACATCATCGCTGCCAACGCTGTACCTAACGCACCCACCGCCAAACCAATGGCGGCAAAAATACCAGCAAATTTAGCAACATCAAAAGCTGCAGGCGCAGCCGCTTTGGCATCGGCAGGTGCTTTAGCCGCATCTTGCGCCTTCGTCACTGTGCTAGAAACTGCATCAGCCGATTTAGCTTCAATGGCTTTATCTTGGTCTGCGGCCATTTTTTGCAGTTGATTATTCACCATGCGCCCTAAACGTCTGTAAGGTGTCCAAAAAGCTTCGCGTACACTAATGGCATTTTCGATGATTTTAACAACAGTAGCATCCCAATCTTTACCTGCTCTGTCGTAAAACACCCCGTTACGGCCAACCATTAAATTACCTACTTCGCCTGCGGTAATCGCTGCAACGATGGTTATTTTTTCGGGGCTTTCTTTACGGGTACACTCACAATAAACTAAATAAGCATTACTTAAACCTGCCATTTTGGCATGTTTAGCCATATCGTTAACATGCACCGTTAAATCGCAACTACGCCCGTCCAAAAACAACGTCCCTGCCTGAAAAATTGCTTTGTCTTTACGTGTATAAAAATCACTAAACGACACAAAGTTATTAACTAAGGTTAGCAATCCTGCCTGATAACGCACTAATTTATCTAAATCGACTAAGGCATTAGCGGCATCTGCGACTTTTAAATCATCATCCACCAACACTAATAAGGCTTGCTCAATTAGGCTATTTAACAAGGCTTCGCGCTTATCGGCGGCTAATGCAGACACGGCTAAATCAGGTTTTTTGGCTAACCATGCTTTGTAAGCTGCAAAACTTGCCTTAAGTTGTGTCCATTGCTCTAAGGTTAGCTCGGTAACATTTTCATCTAAAGATTGTTGACGAAATTGTTGTATCGCCTGTTGCCATGCAGGATTAATGCCTTGCGTTAATACTAAAGGCTGATTAGCCACAATTTTGGCCAAAGGTAAGGTTTTGGTGTCGGTGCTATCTATAGCCAATAATTGCGCGCCTAGAGCGGCAAATTGGCTTTCTGAGCCATTTAATGATGCTGTTGCTTTATCATCAAAACTGGCTAATTGCACCCGTACAAAATAGTCGTCAATTTTGGCTTCAACAGCCGTTAAGGCATCGTAGGCTGTGGCTGTTTGCGCACCCAAAGGCTTTAATTCAGGCTCTTGCGTTAAACGTAATTCCCATGCAGCCAAGGTATTTAAATCACTAAAAAATTGTTTTATTTTTTCGGCACTAATAGCCGCTTCACTGCTTCGATCCACCTCACTGCCGAGTGTGGCAATAATATCGTTAATTGCCTGAGCCACATCAGGGTCAACCGCTAAGGCAGCAGGAATCAAACCATCACCATTAGGTTGACTCGCAGGAAACATCTTACTTAAATCTTGGGTATCTTTAACACTCACAAAATCTGCATCCTGTTTCGTCAAACGCGCCAATAGTTGCTTTCCTGCCGCTAAAATTTTCGCGCCTTCAGCATCTTCACTGTTAATCGCTGCCAATACTAAACTATTACCGCTCAACAACACCTCTGGCGTAGCTAAACGCGCTAATGTCCACTCTACGGCTGCGAGTAACTCGGGCACACGAATACGGCCATCATTATCGGCATCAATATAACTGAGCATCCGTGGGTCTAGCTCTAAGCCCTTAGTGGGACAAGCTAAGGCTGTCCATAATTTTTTATCTAAACTAGCCAAACCCTGTAAATCTTCAACCGAGTCAATCACTACTTGGTCAAAACCACTACTACGAAAAAAACGCCATGTATGAGTCATTCTTAGCTCGCTCTTAAAAGTAAAATTTCAGTTTATTGGTCTTTATAACAAAAAATCTTGCAAACACGCCACAATCGCTTTTCTAAAAAACTCAGTTTCATTGACTAATTGATGCGAAGCGTCTGCCAGTCGTAACGTGCGCTGCACCTTAAACTTAACACCAATAAAATCTAAATTATAATCTCCATTGACGGTTTTATCTTGGCCACCCTGCACTATCCATACAGGGGTATGACAAGCAGGTAAATGGTGTATATATTCAATCCACTCTTTTAAAGCCAATAGCCACGCCACAGGAATCCAATACGCTTGTAAGGGGTCTTCTTCTCGCATAAAGCGAACAAAATTAATATCACTCGTGTTTTGTCTAAAAATTCTGGGTAATCCTGTACGCACCGATTTAAACCACCAAAAAGCCAATTTAAGTTGCAACCATTGCATTTTGGCAGGATACACCAACGGGGCTAATAAAAATAATCGCTCAAACATTGGCTGTTGCTTTTGGGTGTGTTTAGACAACACATAATCCATTAAAATAGCACCGCCTGTGCTTTGCCCTATGGCTAACCACGGTTGTGGCAAATACGCTTTAAAATATTGTATTAAATGTTCTAAAACAGTTTGATATTCATTAAACGATGCAATACTGGCACGCGTGCCTGACGATAAACCATGCGCAGGTAAATCATAAATAATCACACTAAAGTTGGCGGCTAATAACACTGGAATAATATGCCTATACAAACCACTATGTTCTAAGTAGCCATGCAGTATCCACACCACACCGCGCGCTTTAGGCACAATGTAGCTATGTGCCACGACACGATACGCTGCAATATCAAAATACCCACAACTATGAGTAACGTGCTTAAAATCTTGCTCAAAATCTAAATGATAAAAACGACAATACTCCGCCACCGCTCCCCTACAAGCAACACGCTGCTTAATATCAAATGGCTGTAGTGCTTGCCGTGTTTGCTCAGGAACAAAAACCATAACAAACCTCTAAAATAATTGGCGCAAGATGTCAAGTGGTATCAAAAAAAACGGTTACAATTAAACTTAGCACGATAGTACAGATTTATTGTAGAGGGTTTAAGCATGATTGGTATTCCTATTGCATTACTCGCCGCCAATGGCGTTGAATGGTATTTACATAAGTATGCCTTACATGGCGTTCCTCAAGAAGGCGGTGGTCGTAAATCTATTTCGCCCCCCTTTATGAAACGTCATTGGGCGCATCATAAACAAGTGCGTTTAAGTAAATACCGTGATGATTCCTTGTATGGTGATACCCATAACGAGGATGCCATTGCCGAAAAACGCGCACTGATTCAAATTTGTGCCGTCACAAGCTTGGCCATGCCCATTGCGCCCTTTTTTACTTTGACTACTTATTATTGTGCATGGAACTACTGGCATGTACATAGTAAGTCACACTTAGACCCAGAGTGGGGAAAAAAGACCATACCTTGGCACTATGACCATCATATGAATACCAATCAAGATGCTAATTGGGGCGTAACCAAACCGTGGTTTGATTATATTATGGGTACACGGGTAATTTCTTCGGCTGATTTACAAGAATCTAACCCACTAGGTATTAAGCTACCACGTTTTATAGAAAACAAGCTTAACGCTTTAGCGAGACGTTATGTACCACGCGCTTTTGAAAAACTAGATGCTAATACCTTAGAAGAAAAACAAAAACGCGCCCAAGGCTTAGAAAATAAAATGCCTGATTTTCAAGCTGCTTAATTTCCTCCCTCACTCTAGCTCCCTCGCCCTATGGGAGAGAGTTAGAGTGAGTGCTAAATCAAAATGGCAATACACCCTAGTCCTCAAAACGAATCAGGGCTCTATTTTTTTCTAAAAGTGCAGGGCCTATACCTTTCACTTCATCCACATCTTCTAAACTCGTAAATTTACCGTTGGTTTCGCGCCATTCCATGATAGCTGCTGCTTTGGCCTTACCAATCCCTTTTAGTTTAGATAATTCGTCTGCATTGGCGGTATTAATATTAATACTATTGTTTGGCGTAGCGGCTTTAGTAGTAACATTTGATGTCGGGACACAATATTTGGCCTCATCTGCCTTTAATGGTAGAGCCAAACAAAGGCTTAGTCCTAGTAACACACAACATAAACGATAAACAAACATCACACACTCCTTGTAATAAATCCTTCAAGTGCATTATTTTAAAAGGAGTTTCACTTAACATCAATCAGCATTTTTTGTAAAAAACCTACTAAAATTGCTTAACTTTGCCACACTTGCTTGACAGCTACTTTGCGTATAGGCTAATTTTGATTTATATTCTTAAACCCTAGCAGATTTTTTTATAATAAACGCTATAATTGGCGCGTTTTAACCATACCTGATGAATTAGGTTGAATGGTTGAACATCACTAGCTTTCATATATCGTATTTTTGATTAAAAATAACAATGGCGGAATAACACATGGCCACACCATCACCCAATACTCTATCTTTTGGCGGTTTAGCAAAACGACTCGTCAATGATGGCTTGGTTGAAGCGACTGCCATGCAAAAAGCACTGGTTGAAGCGCAGCGTGAGCAAAGCTCCTTGATTAGCTATTTGGTTAAAAACAAAATAGCTAAATCAGCACAAATTGCTTTTTTATTAGCCGATGAGTTTGGCGACCCGCTCATTGACGTAGAATCTATTGACCCCGAATTTATCCCCAAAGAACATCTTGATGAAAAAATAGTAAAACAATACAACTTATTGCCTTTTTTTAAGCGTGGCAAACGTTTATTTGTGGCAATGGGTGACCCTACCCGTTTAGATGCCATTGATGCAGTACGTTTTAATACAGGCTTAAACATCGAAACGGTCGTTGCCGATGAAGAAAAACTTAGCAAACTCATCGAAAAAATATTAGATAGTAGTGGCAATGCTTCAATGGAAGGCTTGGATGACGACCTCGAAAATCTAGAAATTAGTGGTGGTGATGAGTCTGACAAAAAAGATAAAGATATTGTTGGCTCGGCTGAAGAAGAAGCGCCCATTGTTAAGTACATTAATAAAGTATTATTAGATGCCATTAAAATGGGGGCATCCGACTTACACTTTGAACCCTACGAAAAAGCCTATCGTATTCGCTTTCGGGTTGACGGGGTATTACGCGAGTATGCCCGACCACCTGTACAACTATCGTTAAAAATGTCAGCACGTCTTAAAGTTATGTCACAAATGGATATTTCCGAAAGACGTGTACCACAAGATGGACGTATCAAATTAAAACTCTCTAAAACAAAGGCAATCGACTTTCGTGTTAACTCCTTGCCCACACTGTTTGGCGAAAAGCTCTGTTTGCGTATTCTTGACCCTTCGAGTGCTATGTTGGGTATTGATATGTTGGGTTATGAACCCGACCAAAAAAAACTATTTATGGATGCCCTCGAAAAACCACAGGGGATGCTATTAATTACAGGGCCTACAGGCTCGGGCAAAACGGTATCGCTTTACACAGGTTTAAACATTCTTAACACCGAAGATACTAATATTTCGACTGCCGAAGACCCTGTTGAAATCAACTTAGAAGGCATTAACCAAGTCAACGTGAATGTTAAAGTAGGTTTAACTTTTGCGGCGGCACTTAAAGCCTTCTTGCGTCAAGACCCTGAAATTATTATGTTGGGTGAGATTCGTGACCTAGAAACTGCCGAAATTGCAGTAAAAGCAGCACAAACAGGTCACATGGTACTCTCTACCTTACATACCAATAGCGCACCCGAAACGCTAACGCGTTTACGTAACATGGGTATTCCATCGTTCAACATCGCCACCTCCGTTAACTTGGTTATTGCCCAACGTTTAGCGCGACGTTTATGTAGTTCTTGTAAACGCCCTGCCGACATTCCTAAACCAAGCCTCATAGAAATGGGTTTTACCGAAGCTGACTTTACTAAAGGCTTTACTATTTATGAACCCGTTGGCTGTGACCAATGTCGTGATGGTTATAAAGGACGGGTGGGTATTTACGAAGTAATGAAAGTTACCCCCAAAATTGCGCGTATTATTATGGAGGATGGTAATTCCATCGCCATTGCTGAAGCAATGGAGGCCGAAGGTTTTCCTAATTTACGACGTTCTGGCTTAATTAAAGTCATGGCAGGACTCGCTAGTTTACAAGAAATTGCTAAAATTGTAGGCGCGGATTAAAAAAAGCCTCAATAAGCTTAAAACAAGATTGATACGCTTTACTTATAAGCGACTCACCACATAATATGGGCTTGCCCTAACAAAAATGAGTATGACGGATTATGGCAACAAAAAAAGCTGATGCTATTTTAACTTTTGGTTATGAAGCAACAGACCGAAAGGGTCAAAAAATCAAAGGGGAAGTCACTGGCACCAATATTGCGCTTGCCAAAGCACAATTGCGTAAACAAGGCTTTAACGTTCAAAAGATAAGTAAAAAAAGTAGCTTTTCTTTTCAACGTAAAGGCAAAATTTCGCCCATGGATGTGGCTATTTTTACCCGTCAATTAGCCACTATGATGAAAGCAGGTGTACCGCTTGTACAGTCATTTGAAATTGTAGCCGAAGGATTAGATAACCTCGCTATGCGCGAAGTGGTCATGGGTATTAAAGCCGAAGTTGAAGGTGGTGGTAACTTTACTACGGCACTGCGTAAATACCCTTTATATTTTGATGAGCTATTTTGTAGTTTAGTTGAATCAGGTGAGCAATCGGGTGCCTTAGAAACCATGCTTGACCGTGTTGCCGAATACAAAGAAAAAAGCGAGCAACTAAAACAGAAAATCAAAAAAGCGATGAAATACCCAATAAGTGTTATTGTGGTAGCGATTATTGTCACGGTAATTTTGTTATTAAAAGTAGTCCCTGTATTCCAAAGTATGTTTGAAGGCTTTGGCGCACAACTGCCTGCATTTACCATGATGGTAGTAAACATGTCTAAATGGCTTCAAGCTAACTGGTTTTATGCTTTAGTCATTGTTTTAGGTATTGGTGGGGCATTTACCGAAGCAAAAAAACGTAGTATTGCATTTAATCATGCGCTAGATCGTCTGGCACTCAAAGCCCCTATTGTAGGTGATTTAGTTTATAAATCTGTGGTTGCCCGTTTTGCTCGAACCTTAGCCACAACTTTTGCCGCAGGTGTACCATTGGTTGATGCTTTAGTTTCTTGTGCTGGTGCAGCAGGCAATATCGTTTATTATGACGCAATTATGAAGATTAAAGATGAAGTCTCAAGCGGACAACAACTTGGTTTTGCGATGCGTCAATCAGGCATTTTTCCGTCAATGGCCTTACAAATGGTAGCCATTGGTGAAGAGTCTGGTGCATTAGATGCCATGCTCGACAAAGTAGCCACTTATTTTGAAAATGAAGTTGATAACGCAGTAGATGGCTTAACCAGTATGATGGAACCGCTAATTATGTCTGTTTTAGGGGTGTTAATTGGTGGTTTAGTTATCGCAATGTATCTTCCCATCTTCCAAATGGGTTCGGTTGTCTAATGTTAGATTTACTTATTACCTCCCCCCTATTTGCTGGGGGGCTAGTTTTAGTGCTGGGCTTATGTATAGGCAGCTTTTTAAACGTTGTTATTTATCGCTTACCTGTGATGATGCAGCGTCAATGGGATAACGAATGCTGCAATTTAAACGAACAAGAACCCAAACATACCGATAAATTTAACCTCGCCACCCCTGCTTCACGCTGCCCAAAATGCGGCCATAAAATTAGAGCTTGGGAAAATATTCCTGTGTTTAGTTGGCTGTTATTATTAAAAGGTAAATGCAGCAACTGCAAGACCCCAATTTCTTTGCGTTATCCTTTAGTCGAATTAGCGACAGGTATTTTATCGTTAATCGTGTTTATGGTGTTTGGTCCTACGTTTAAAATGTTAACGGGCTTAGTGTTAACGTGGTCATTAATTGCCTTAACCATGATTGATTTTGATACCCAGTTACTACCTGACGACATCACACTACCACTTGTATGGCTCGGCTTATTAGTCAACATTAATGGCT
>DDBM01000148.1:0-1258 GCA_002333125.1 Moraxellaceae bacterium UBA2032
AACACTTCAGGAGCTGATGCACCTGCGGTTAATCCTATTTTACTAACACCATCAAACCATGTTTTTTGTAATTGTGTTTCGTTGTCTATTAAGTACGCTTTAGCGCCAATACGTTCGGCTAATTCACGCAAACGATTAGAGTTAGATGAATTGGGCGAGCCTACGACTAATACGACCTGACAATTTTGGGCTAATTCTTTTACCGCATCTTGACGATTTTGAGTGGCATAACAAATATCATCTTTACGCGGCCCTTGTATTGCAGGAAATTTTGCGCGTAAGGCATCAATCACGCGTGCGGTATCATCTACAGACAAAGTAGTTTGCGTCACAAAGGCTAATTCGTGGGGTTTATTAACTTGTAATTGCGCCACATCGTCTTCATTTTCAACCAAATAAATACGACCACCAAATTGAGCATCGTACTGCCCCATCGTACCTTCAACTTCTGGGTGTCCCGCATGGCCAATTAAAATGGCATCAGTGCCAGTACGCGCATAACGTGTCACTTCCATATGTACTTTAGTAACTAAAGGACAAGTGGCATCAAATACTTTTAAGCCGCGTTCATTGGCTTCATCTTGTACTGCTTTAGATACTCCATGCGCGCTAAAAATCACAATAGCGTCATTAGGTACCTGATGTAATTCGTCAACAAATACCGCACCGCGCTGGCGTAAGTCATCAACCACAAATTTATTATGTACCACTTCATGACGTACATAAATTGGCCGACCAAAGACTTCTAAGGCACGATTAACAATGGCAATAGCTCTATCTACGCCTGCACAAAAACCACGCGGATTGGCTAAATTAATATCCATATTTTACCTTACACCTTTAGAGTGAATGGTTGTTCACTCACATCGCGAACACTAATGATATCAACCTCAAAAAGCAAGTCTTTACTAGCTAAAGGATGATTAAAATCAACAATAACTTCACTGTCGGCCAACTCTTTAACTACCCCTGCCAATTGGGCTTTGCTTTTATCCTCAAACGAAACCACTAAGCCTACAGACAACTCATCGCTAAATAAATTACGGTCAAAGCGTTGTACATTGCCTTCTTGCCACTCGCCAAAACCATTTTTAGCTTCAATAAAAATTGAACGCTTGTCGCCTGCTTTTAAACCAAAAATGGCTTTTTCAAAGCCTTCTAATAAATTACCATCACCTACGGTAAAGCTAACAGGTGCTTCACGCTCACGCGTGGTATCTAACACTTGGCCATTAGCTAAACACACTGCAAAATGTAG
>DDBM01000148.1:1269-2961 GCA_002333125.1 Moraxellaceae bacterium UBA2032
ACCGTAATGGCACAATCGGCAATATTAAAAATAGGAAAATGCCATGTTTGATAATAAACATGAATAAAATCTATAACATAACCATAACTAACACGGTCATATACATTACCTATTGCACCACCTAATAACAATGCGATGGCTAAGGCCAAAAACTTAGCTTTGTGGTCTAATTTGACCAACCATATGGTCAAGCCCGTACTAACAACAACAGCAATGGCTGCAAAAAACCAACGCTGCCAACCACCTGCATCATGCAAAAAACTAAAGGCTGCGCCATAGTTGTAGGCTAAAGTCCAATTTAATACAGGCAGTAATTCAATGGATTGGCCTAACTGTAAATGCTGATTAAAATACAGTTTAGTGATTTGGTCGGCAATGATAATGATAATACTTACCAATAGCCAATTTAAATTTTTAAGATACAAGGAGTGCATAAAAGACCTTTAGCTTAGTCACAAATAAAGTCGAGCTAATATCTTAATAGCCCTTCGACTCCGCTCAGGAAACGCCCTTTTTTAACTCCGCTCAAAGAGCAATTTTTGCTGGCTGAGCGGAGTCGAAGCCTAAAAATTTGACTTATTTACCGTAACGGGTAGCCATTTTCTCTAAAGAAATGGGGTTGATTTTACTGGCATTACCTGCGGCACCAAAGGCTTGGTAGCGGTCTATACACACATCACGCATGGCGATGACTGTTTGGGCAAAGTATTTGCGCGGGTCAAATTCGGCAGGATTTTTTGCCATAAACTGACGAATCGCCCCTGTCGAAGCCAAACGTAAATCGGTATCGATGTTAACCTTACGTACACCGTGTTTAATCGCTTCAACAATTTGCTCAACGGGTACGCCATAGGTTTCTTTAATATCACCACCAAACTCGTTAATAATCGCTAACCAATCTTGTGGCACCGAGCTAGAGCCGTGCATAACCAAATGGGTGTTTGGAATACGCGCATGAATTTCTTTAATACGCTCAATGGCCAAAATATCGCCTGTCGGTGGGCGTGTAAATTTATAAGCACCGTGCGACGTACCAATCGCAATTGCCAAAGCATCTACGTTGGTGTCGGCCACAAAACTCGCGGCTTCTTCTACACTAGTCAAAAGCTGTGAGTGGTCAAGCACCCCTTCTGCACCCACGCCGTCTTCTTCACCTGCCATACCTGTTTCTAAAGAGCCTAAACAGCCAATCTCNNCCGTCCATCATCACTGAACTAAAACCCAACTGAATCGAGCGTTGGCAAATGGCAGGACTAGTACCGTGGTCTTGGTGCATAACCACAGGAATATGTGGAAACTCTTCGATAGCAGCCAAAATTAAATGGCGTAAAAATGGCGCACCTGCATATTTACGCGCACCTGCCGAAGCCTGCACAATCACAGGAGAGTTGGTTTTATCTGCGGCTTCCATAATGGCGCGCATTTGTTCTAAGTTATTGACGTTAAAAGCAGGAATACCGTAACCATACTCAGCCGCATGGTCTAACATTTGACGTAACGAAATTAAAGCCACTTTGAATCTCCTTTTGTTTTGAATTAAGCGCGTTTAGCGGCTTCTTCTAATGCTTCTACGGCGGGTAATTTTTTGCCTTCTACAAACTCTAAGAAAGCCCCACCACCTGTTGAAATATATGAAATACCTAAGGCAACACCGTATTTGTCAATCGCGGCTAATGTGTCGCCACCACCTGC
>DDBM01000148.1:2968-4862 GCA_002333125.1 Moraxellaceae bacterium UBA2032
GTGGCATTTTCGGCAAATTCTTTAGCCACTACTACATCTTCGGGCAACGGCACACTCACACTACGCGCAATTTCTTTGGCAGTTTCGAGCATCTCGGCTTCGTATAAAGACTTACCGACGTTATAACCTGCGGCAGCCAAAAAGGTGTTAGCAATACCACCACCTACAATCAATTGGTCACACACATCAGATAAAGTCTTTAATACATCTAACTTTGTGGATACTTTAGAACCTGCCACTACTGCTACCATTGGTGCAGCAGGATTATCTAAAGCTTTACCCAAAGCGTCTAACTCAGCCGCCAACAACGGGCCTGCACAGGCAACAGGTGCAAATTTAGCTACACCATGAGTTGACGCTTCAGCACGGTGCGCCGTACCAAAGGCATCCATCACAAAGACATCACACAAAGCGGCATATTTTTGGGCTAATTCATCGTTATTCTTTTTTTCGCCTTTGTTAAAACGTACATTTTCAAATAAAACGACTTCACCTGCGCCAATAGCGTAACCATCCACATAGTTTTCAATTAATGGTACCGCACGATTTAAAGCTTTACTTAAATAAGCAGCAACCGCTAACAAAGAATTTTCGGCAGACACTTCGCCTTCGGTTGGACGACCTAAGTGCGAGCAAATCATCACTGACGCGCCTTTTTCTAAGGCTAACTTAATGGTAGGTAATGAGGCAACAATACGGGCATCACTGCTAATTTTGCCGTCTTTTACAGGCACATTTAAATCTTCACGAATTAATACACGCTTGCCGTTTAGGTCTAAATCGGCCATTTTCAAGACGGTCATGATGACTCCTACAAAAATTAAAGGCATACAAACATATTTTTAGATTTTAGCGCATTTTGGCTAAAACCATACATAAATCCAACAAACGATTCGCATAGCCCCACTCGTTGTCATACCACGCCAACACTTTGGCTTGTTGACCCACGACTTTGGTTTCGGTGGCATCAAAAATTAACGAGTAAGGTGAGTGATTAAAATCACTAGACACCAACCATTCATCACAATAATTTAAAATTTCGTGATATTCATTGACTGACTTTTGTTTAAATAGCGCATTAATTGCGCCGATGGTCATCGGTTTTTGCGCCACAAAGCTTAAATCAATGGCGGCCACATTTAAGGTAGGTACACGAATCGAATAACCTTCTATTTTATCTGCTAAATGAGGCAATACACGTTTTAACGCGCCAATACTACTTGATGTAGTAGGAATAATATTGTGCGCTGCCGCACGACCACGCCGTAAGTCGCGATGGGTATGGTCTAATAATACTTGGTCGGAAGTCACCGCATGAATCTCGGTCATTAATGCCGACTCAATACCAAAGGCTTCGTCTAAAATTTTCATTAAAGGCACTAAAGCATGAGTGGTACACGAGACACTGGAGATGATTTTTTGCTCATGGGTTAAGTGTTGATGATTCACACCATAAACAATCGTGGCATCGACTTCATCAAACGGAGCTGCCCCAATAATGACTTTTTTGGCACCTGCCTGTAAATGTCGTGCTGCTTCGGCTTTGGCTCTAAACAAGCCTGTACACTCCAATACCACATCAACATCTAAATTATGCCACGGCAGCAGCTCGGGTTTAAGCTGCTGTAGCAAAGGAATATGGTAATAAGACTCACAATCTTTAGGTTGCAACACTAAATTAGATTGCTCTAAATGCGCTGTTCCTGTAAATCGCCCATGAGTAGTGTCATAACGGGTTAAGTGCATTAAAGTATGAGCATCGCCCAAATCGTTAATCGCCACAAATTGCAATGCTTGAGGGCAACCTCGCTCTACCCATGCACGTAAAACATTACGTCCAATACGACCATAACCATTGATGGCGATTTTTAACATAGACAAACTCAGAGTAATA
>DDBM01000274.1:0-1651 GCA_002333125.1 Moraxellaceae bacterium UBA2032
CCGATGCTGCCGAAAAATACCGAACTTTAAAAACTCAAGAACGTCAAACCAAAATCGAATTAGCTGCATGGCGTTGGCACAGTTTGCAGCAAGAATTAGCACAGTATCAACAAAGTATTCAGCAATTTGCAGAGCAATTGGCTAATGCACTCAATAATCAGCAGCAATTAGAAATGGCTTTAGTTGTAGAGCGTAATAAAGAAGAACAAAGTCATAAAGCGTTACATGAAGCGCAAAACCGTGTTTATGGCGTAAAAAATAGCATTGCTCAAACTGAGCAGCAAATTGGGTATCAGCAACAACGTCGTGAACAGTTAGTACAACAGCAGCAATCTTTGCAGCAGCAGTTACAGCGTGCCACCATCGAAAATCAACAAGATGCTCAAGAGTTATTACTCCTAGAAGAAGAGTTGGCGATTTTAGAGCCGCAACAAGACGAGCTAAACGAAACTTTAGAACAAAAAACACAACTGCTACAACAAGCTGAGCAAACTTTGGCTACCCAACAACAGGCGTATGAGCAAACACAGCGCGATGCTTCGCAAAGCACTACGCAAGTGCAGTTATGGCAAAGTCGAGTACAAAACTTAGAGCAAAGTTTATTACGCAATCAAGAGCGTCAGCAGCGTCTAAAAAGCGAAATGGCGAATTTTGCTACCGATGGTTTATTGGATGAAGTTGCCACTCAGCAAGAAGTATTAGCTGAGTTAGATATGTGTTTGCAAGATGAGCAACTCGCCTTAGAGCAATTAAGTCAGCAATTAACACAAGCGGCACAAGACTCACAACACTTGCAGCAAAACCTACATCAATTTAAAAGTCAGCAGCAACAAGCACAAGGCCAAGAGTCGGCATTACAAGCATTACAGCAGGCAGCCATTGGCCGCGATAATCAACAGCAAAGTCGTTGGTTACAACAACAAAATTTGGCACAAAAACCACGTTTAGCCGAAGTGTTACAAGTTGAAGCTGGCTTTGAGTCTTTAGTCGAAACGGTATTGGGCGATGCGCTAAAAGCAATTGTAGTGGACGATATTTCAAGTTTAGATTTTAGCCAAAGTCCTGCATTGATTGTGTTAGAAAAACAAGCCTTAGCGGATGGCCAAGAGACACAGCTCACTACTAAATTGTTATCGGATATTGGCCAAGAGTTAGTTGCTAATGTGCGTTATTGTGATACGTTAAGTAGTGCCTTAGCACAACGCTCACAGTTAGTGATGGGTGAGTCACTGATTACCCGTGATGGTTTTTGGTTGGGAAGATATTGGCTAAAAGTGTTAGGGAAAAGTGAAGATAGCGTTTTGGCGCGGCAACAGCGTTTGGTGGCTTTGCATGAACAATTAGTCCAGTTACAGCAAGATATTAGCTCGGCACAAACGCAGCAAATTGAGCTAAATCAACAGCAACAAAGCATGGAGCAGCAACGTTTACAAGCACAACGTCAGCTGTCTTTACATTTACAGCAGCGTGGTGCAGAGCAAGCCAAACTAGCTAAGTTACAAGCGCAACTTACGCAAACACAACTGCAAGCGCAGCGTTTACAACATGAATTAGAAGATTTAGCCGAGCAAAGTGAGCTAGACACCGAAACCTTAGCCGAAGCCCGTTTAAATTTGGAAGTGCATTTAGAGGCATTACAGCAACAACAATT
>DDBM01000274.1:1657-11347 GCA_002333125.1 Moraxellaceae bacterium UBA2032
TTGCTTGAGCCAATTGCCGAATTAAAAACGGTGCTAGAAGATTTTATGGCCGAAAAATTAATGGCCGATACGGTATTACAAGAGGTTGAATTAAGTTTACAACAAGCTACGCAACATTATCGTCAGTTAGAACAGCAACGTCATAGTTTAGCAGTGAGTATAGAGCCATTACGTCAAAAATTAGAAATTCAGCGTTTACATTGGCAGAATATATCGGTACAACAGTCTCATATTGTCGAACAGTTAAAAGAATTAAATATTAATCAAGATATTATTAGTAATTATCTCGTAGAGCCATTAATTGAGTTAGAATGGCAAACACGTTTGGAGCAATTAGCAACTAAAATAGTGCGTTTAGGTGCGATTAACTTAGCGGCCATTGATGAATATGCGCAACAAGCCGAACGTAAAATTTATTTAGATAATCAAGCGCAAGATTTAACAGACGCTTTAGAAAAACTAGAAAGTGCGATTAAACATATTGATAAAGAAACCCGCACTTTATTTATGGATACCTTTAATCAGATAAATGAAGGTTTACAGCATTTATTCCCTAAAGTTTTTGGTGGCGGTATGGCAACCTTAAATTTAGTTGGGGAAGATACCTTAACCAGTGGTGTGAGTATTANNATGGCAAAGCAGTTGATGGGCGTTACTATGCACGAACCCGGTGTTTCGCGCTTGGTGACAGTTAATGTAGAACAAGCCGCAGCCTTAGCCGCTGCCTGAGAGTATGATAATGACGATAGAAGTAGGAGTTTGGATTGCCCTCGCGGTTTCACTGGTGGTATTAGCAAAAACGATTTGGGATTTATCTCAACGTCAATCTACTAAAAGTGAACGTGTAGAGCCAGTATTAGCCGATGAACAAACAGTAAGTAACGACGAAGGTATTCGTGTTGTTGCCCGTTCTGAACGTCATCTACTAGTGTCAAAAACACAAGTTGAACCTGCCTTAGTAGTTGCTACCGACTTAGCGCAAAATTTTGCTGCTAATGAAGAATTAGAAACGACTAAGTTTTTTATAGAGCCTGAGCCTATCAGTAATGTCGCTTTGTGGCCTACACGCACAGAAGTTATTTTGACGGCGGACGACACCACTAACGAAGACGACTTTATTGATGCGGTGGCGATGTCTTCCTCACAAAGTAAAGTGGTTGAAGCTCAAGATTATATTGTCTTGTATGTGGTTGCAGGTCGTGTGCCGTTTGATGGAGAGCGTTTGTTAAAAGCGGTTTCTGGTTATGGTTTGCGTTTTGGCGAAATGGGTATGTTCCATCGTCACGAGCATCCTAATGGCCATGGTAACGTGTTATTTAGCATGGCGCGTGTTGATGAGACAGGTGCGTTTGATTTAGAAACCATGGGTGCAGAGTTTATCCCTGCNNGATACTGCTAAACGTTTGGCTAATGAGTTTGGTGGTCAAGCACTAGACCAGCAACATCAACCCTTAAATCGTCAGTTAATTCAGCATTATCGGGAACATGTGATGGAATTTACGCGTCACAATTTGATGAGTAAAGCAGTGTAATTCAAACGTCTGTCGTCATGAGAAACAAAAGCCCCGCATTCGTGGGGTTTTGTTTTTTGCGTCATAAATGGTCGCCAAGTTATATATCGCTCTTTTAAAGCCAATTCATTGTCGTTATTGTTACACCAAAATATTATCTAGCAGGACTGATCATGCTTCTCTCGCCCCAAATAATTAATCAAGCTAATCATTTAAGAGAGCAATTACGCCACCATAATCATTTGTATTATGTATTAGATAATCCACAAATTAATGACGCTCAATATGATGAATTATTTAGGCAGCTAAAACAGCTAGAACAACTATATCCTCAATTACAAAGCCCAGATTCTCCAACTCAACGTGTCGGTGGGCAGGCATTATTAGCATTTAATACGCTTAATCATAAAGTGCCTATGTTATCTCTAGGCAATGTATTTAATCAGTTAGAGTTAATAGATTTTGAACGTAAACTCAAAGAGCGTTTAGAAACCACAACTGACATAGAATATTGCGCCGAATTAAAACTTGATGGTTTAGCCATTAGTTTAATTTATGAAAAGGGTATTTTTAAACAAGGCGCAACACGTGGTGATGGAGTAACAGGCGAAGATATTACTCATAACTTAAAAACGATTCGTAATTTGCCCTTGCAGTTAAATACTCAAAATCCGCCTTTATTATTAGAAGTACGTGGCGAAGTATTAATGCCTAAAGCAGGGTTTCAAAAATTAAATCAAGAAGCCCAAGCTAATGGCGAAAAGGTCTTTGCTAATCCGCGTAATGCCGCCGCAGGCAGTGTGCGCCAATTAGACCCACAAATTGCCGCTAAACGCCCTTTAGCTTTTTATGCTTATGCAGTGGCACAAATAGAAGGGCAAATGCTACCAAATACCCAATATGAGGTATTAAAGTGGCTTGAAAGCATGGGCTTTAGTTTGAGTGAGGGCGTGGCCATAGGCACAGGTGTAAGTTTTGCCCAAGATTTTTATCAACGTGTACAGCAGCAACGTAGCCAATTAGCGTATGACATTGATGGTGTCGTGATAAAAGTAAATGATTTAGCCAAACAACGAGCGTTGGGTATGGTGAGCCGCGAGCCACGTTGGGCAACGGCCTATAAATTTCCTGCCGAATTAGCCAGTACCACCTTAGAGTCGGTGGACTTTCAGGTTGGTAGAACGGGCGCATTAACGCCTGTTGCACGTGTAAAGCCTGTGTTGGTGGGTGGTGTCACGGTAAGTAATATTACCTTGCATAATATGGATGAAGTACGCCGTTTAAATTTAGCCATTGGTGACACTATCGAAGTGTGTAGGGCAGGTGATGTGATTCCTAAAGTAACTCANNCAAGACGAAAAAGGCATTATTGCACGTTGTTCGGGCGATATTTATTGCGAAGCGCAAATGCAACGTCGTTTAGCGCATTTTGTGTCACGCAAAGCAATGAATGTGGACGGTTTGGGCGAGCGTTGGTTAGAGCAGTTTTTAGAAATTGGCCTAATCAAAACGGCGGCAGATTTATACACCCTGAGCAAAGAGTCTATTTTAGAAAAAAATATTGAAGGCATGGGCGAAAAACTTGCCGATAATATTTTGAGTGCGATTGAAAAAAGTAAAACAACTACCTTGCCACGTTTTTTATATAGTTTAGGTATTCGAGGCGTAGGTGAAGGGACTTCTTTAGCCTTAGCACAATATTTTGGTCATTTAGAAGCAATTCAANNGCAAAATGGATTGTTGATTATTTTTCTCAAACTGCACATCAAGACTTATTAGCCAAGTTTATAAGTCAAGGTGTTACTTGGCCAGAGATGGCTGTCGCACAACATCAACCTTTAGTAGGGCAGTCATGGGTGTTAACAGGCACGCTAACGAGCATGGGGCGCGATGATGCTAAAGCCAAACTACAACAATTAGGGGCAAAAGTGAGTGGTAGTGTTTCTAAAAAAACAACAGTTGTGGTCGCTGGCGCAGAAGCTGGCTCCAAACTCAGTGATGCGCAAAAATTAGGCGTGAGCGTTTGGAGTGAAGCGCAATTATTGGACTTGTTGGCACAACATACGGTGTAGTATTCTTGTTTAAAGTTGATATAGAGTAAGTAGTATGGCTTTGCGTAAATGGATACTGTTGGTGTTGCCTCTGATGACAAGTTCGGTATTTGCTGCCGATGTTTATGTATGCGAAAAAAATGGTCGCAAGGAGTTTAGCCAATTACCGTGTGGCGACAACGCCGTTATTTTGCAAACCGAGGGCGAGCCAAGCAGTTTAAAGTTAAGCATCCCCTTTAAACCCAAGCAGATTACTGCCTTATGCAAATTAGTGATTAAAGCCAAAGATAAAGCCGTGCAAGAGCAAAAAGTGCCTCCTCGCTCATCAAACTATAACTACAATCGTAATTATAACTACAACAGCCAAGCCTATCGTTATCAACAAATGCAAGAACAGCAACGGCGTTATGATAATAACTCGCGCACGAGTCCAGAAGCCTATGTGTTAGGTAAAATCGAAAATTTAGAAGTCATCGCGCAAAACTCACCATCAACCTATGACTTTTTAAAACAGTTAACCCGTTATGTTGATTATAACGGCTATGAAGAGTCACCCATGTATGAGTCGGAGCGTATTGTTGCCGTCTCTAAGTGTGAAGATCGTATTAGTGAACGTATGCGCTACATGAGAAACTAACGTTTTTGCCACCAATACCAACCATACACTAAAGCCAAGACTTGGGTGCTAATAATGGGTAACCATAAAATAGCATAATGAACCTGTAAAAACCCAAAAGCACCGACTAAACCACCTGTTAAAAAGCCGAGAACTAATAATAAATATAAAATTAGCTTGCGTGTATCAATGGCGATGCCACGTAAGTATTGGCCAATCATCGCCCCTAAATCAGTCACCGTGCCTGTAATATGCGTGGTGCGAATAATGGCACCACTGTAGGTGCTAACCATCGCGTTTTGTAAACCGCAAGCAGCGGATGCCCAAAAATCGCCACTACTATATTTGTTTTGTAGCATCATTAAGGCAATAAATAACATCAAACTTTCGATTAACAAAGCCGCACTATAACGTTTGCCTAAGCGTAATGTGGCATTTTGAATAATTAAGCCACTTAATACCGCACCTAAAAAAAAGCTAAAAAGCACGCCGCTAAAATGTATCGCTAATTGCCAATCACCTTGAACGACTTTTAAACTCAAAAAAGAAGCCGTACCCGTTAAATGGGAAACTGATTGATGCTGAAAGCTAAGTAGGCCAATCACATTAATAATACCCGCAATAAATGCCAGTAAAAATGCACCAATTTCAACCCAAGCAGGCAATTTTTTAATCATTAAAAACTCTACAGATAACTTGACATGATAAAAACTAAAGAGAAGACTCAAAGCAGAGCTTATAAAAATTTTGTAGCAATAATTAAGTCTATCATAAGCGATTAAGAGGGAGTTGTTGATGTTTGAATTAGCCGAAATAGGCCATAAAATTGATAAAACATTGTATAAAAAAGAAGTGCCTGTATTGCGTGAAGCCTTGTTAGATGCTCAATATGAATTAAAAGAGCACAGTGAGTTTGCCGTTATTATTTTAATTAATGGGGTTGATGGTGCAGGTAAGGGCGAAACCGTTAACCTATTAAATGAATGGATGGATCCACGCTTAATTTCTACTTGTGCTTTTGCTGCCCCATCTAATGAAGAACGAGAAAAGCCACATATGTGGCGTTATTGGCGTGCTTTAGCCCCTAAAGGTAAGATAGGTGTGTTATTTGGTTCATGGTACACCGACCCAATTCTAAATCGTGTCACAGGTAAGTTAAAAAGCACAAAATTAGATAGGCAAATAGATGATATTGTGCATTTTGAAAAAATGTTAGCGCATGAAGGCGTACTGTTACTTAAGTTTTGGTTTCATTTGTCTAAAGATAAGCAAAAAAAACGCTTACAACAACTCGAAAAAGACCCGAACACCCGTTGGCGTGTAACGCGCCAAGATTGGAAAAACTTTAAAAAATATGACAAGTTTGCCCGTGTCTCTGAACATGTTTTACGAGAAACAAGTACTGCTGATGCCCCTTGGATAGTAGTAGAAGGTGAGGATGCTAATTACCGTAGTTTAACGGTTGGCAAGTTATTACTTAAAGAAATACTTAATCGTTTAGAGGCTCAGCCAGAACCTATTGAGGCGAGTGATGCCGCGCCATTATTACCACCTATTGATGATTTGCAGTTATTAGACACCTTACAGCTAGAGCAAGAGTATAGTAAAGAAGACTATAAAGAAGAGCTGGAGCAGCTACAAGGCAGACTAAATTTATTAAGTCGTCATCCAAAATTTAAAGAACATAGTGTGGTAGCGGTATTTGAAGGTAATGATGCCGCAGGTAAAGGTGGAAGTATTAGGCGTATTACGGCCGCATTAGATGCACGACAATTTACGATTATTCCTGTTGCTGCCCCTACCGAAGATGAGCGTGTACAGCCCTATTTGTGGCGTTTTTGGCAGCATATTCCCCGTAAGGGGCGCATTACTATTTTTGACCGTTCATGGTATGGAAGGGTATTGGTAGAGCGAGTAGAAGGTTTTTGCAAAGAAGCCGATTGGATGCGCGCTTATAGTGAAATTAACGACTTTGAAGAGCAACTGGCGGTACAAGGAGCAATTATTGTTAAGTTTTGGTTGGCAATAAGCAAAGATGAGCAATTAAAGCGTTTTAAAGAACGTGAAGCGATTGGTTTTAAGCGTTTTAAAATTACCGAAGAAGATTGGCGTAACCGTGAAAAATGGGATGATTATGTTTGTGCTGTGGGTGATATGGTCGAGCGTACCAGTACCGATATTGCCCCATGGACATTAGTCGAAGCTAATAACAAATATTATGCTCGTATTAAAATACTCAAAACCTTGTGTGAGGCAATAGAAAAAGTGTTGGGTTGAAAGTGTGTACGCTGTAGAGTGTGGTTTTTAGCCTCTACTTTATCTATTTTGAGTCTTTTATGTGGATAGACACCCATTGCCATTTTGATGTGGCCGAATTTGACCCAGACCGTGATCTGGTGGCGCAACAAGCATGGAGTGCAGGCGTGCAAGCCATCGCGGTAATTGCTTATTTAGCCGAATATTGGCCACAATTGCTTAGTGTATGTAAAAGCATTAAACAACCCACATTATTACCCGTTTTGGGTTTACATCCTTGTTATATCGCACAACATCAAACCGAACATCTTGAACAATTAGAAGTATGCCTTCAACAAAATCAATGTATTGCCGTAGGTGAAATAGGCTTAGATACGTATATTGCCGACATTAAACAGCCCGAACTCTATCAAAAGCAGCAGTGTTTTTTTGCAGCTCAACTTGACCTCGCCAAACAGTATGCTAAACCTGTTGTGTTACATGTACGTAAAGCCCATGCTGATGTGTTTAAAATTTTACGTCAGCATGAATTTAACGAGGGTGGTATTATTCATGCTTTTTCGGGGGGTATAGAAGAAGCCAAAATGTACGCCAAACTTGGCTTTAAATTAGGTATTGGTGGCAGCCTAACCTATGAGCAAGCTAAGCGTTTACATAATGTGGTGGCGGCTATGCCGATAGAGTCTTTGGTTATCGAAACCGATGCGCCCGATATGATTCCCCAACCTTATCGAAACCCAAACGCGCATTATACGCGTAACTCTCCTGCCTATTTGCCGTGTATCGCACAGGCATTAGCGACCAGTAAACAAATGACTTTAGAACAACTTGCACCAATTTTGTGGCAAAACAGTTGCCAAGCTCTGCATTTATCGTTACAAAGCAACGGCTTTATTTAAGGCGGTTTTTTATATCTATCCTCGCTATAGGAGGATTAGATTTTTTTATTTAGGGTTGAACTATGCAAGGTCTTTTAGAACGTACCCACATCCTACTAGGGGATGAAAAATTAGCACGTTTGCAAAATGCGCGTGTCTTTATTGCAGGTTTAGGTGGTGTTGGCTCGTTTGCTGCCGAAGCATTAGCACGTATGGGTGTTGGTCATTTAACTTTAGTCGATTGTGACGTGGTGGCGGCCAGTAACATCAATCGTCAGTTAGTGGCACTTAACTCGACCATTGGGCAAAAAAAAGCTGACATTATGGCCGAACGTGTGCATGATATTAACCCTGATATTAAACTCACACTTATTTCGGAGTTTATGAATCGAGAATTATTTGAAGCTCATTTTGCTCAAAATCACTATGACTATGTGTTAGATTGTATTGACTCGCTTAATTGCAAGGTGGCGTTAATTGAAGTGGCCTATAAGCTAGGCTTAAATATTGCCTCTAGCATGGGAGCAGGGGGCAAAACTGACCCCTCACAAATTAAAGTCAGTGATATTTACGATACTAATGTGTGTCATTTGGCCAGCAAAATGCGTCAACGCCTCAAACGTGTCGAGGTTGGCACAGGTGTACGCACAGTTTACTCTACAGAGCCACCTTTACCACCATTGCCGCCAGAGCCAACGTCAACAGGCCGTCCTCGTGCCGTCAATGGTACGGTAAGTTATATGCCGCCGTTGTTTGGTTTTACCTTGGCAGGATTAGTGGTGCGTGATTTGACAGGCATTACCCAACCCCTTAAACGTAAACAAATTCGTAAGGGTTATAAGCCTAAAGGTATGACCTAACAGGTAAATTCCCTCTCCCTATATGGGAGAGGATTAGGGTGAGGACATAAAATGAACTGGCAATCTCTATGGCAAAGCTTAAATTTAATTCCTCCCACCAATTTATTAGCAGAGTTACAAACGGCTTATGCACAGCCACAGCGTTTTTATCATAATCAACAACACTTGCAAGAGTGTTTAACGCTCTTAAATGACGTTAAACATCTTGCACAGCAGCCACAACATATTGCTTTGGCATTATATTTTCACGATGCGGTATATGACCCTCAATCGCATGATAACGAAGCGCAAAGTGCTGCGTGGGCAGCGCATGTTTTAAAAAGTAGCGGTGCAAGCTTGGTTTTAATAGCGCGAATTAAACAACTGATAATGGCCACTCAACATCATGTTGTTGATGGGGATGACAACGATGCTAAGTTATTGTTAGATATAGATTTAGCTATTTTAGGCCAAGACTCAGCGCGTTTTAGCGAATATGAGCAGCAAATTAAACAAGAATATACGTGGGTAGCAGATGAGGCGTTTAAGCAGGGCAGAGGCCAAGTATTAACATCGTTTTTGCAACGGGAATGGATTTATCAAAGTGAGTATTTTAGAAGTCGTTTGGAGCAACAAGCGCGGCTCAATATTCAAGCCGCGCTTGCGAGTTTAGCTAATTAAATTAAACTAATTCAATCGCCATTGCAGTGGCTTCACCACCACCAATACATAAAGAAGCCACACCGCGCTTACCGCCGTATTGTTTTAAAGCATGAATCAAACTCAAAATAATACGCGAGCCAGTTGAGCCAACAGGATGACCTAAAGCACAAGCACCACCATGCACGTTAACTTTTTCGTGTGGAATGTTGTGTTTAATCATCGCTGCCATTGTTACCATCGCAAAGGCTTCATTGATTTCAAACAAATCAATATCAGCAATCGTCCAACCTGTTTTGGCTAACAATTTGTCCATTGCACCAATAGGCGCAATAGTAAATTCGCTTGGATGCTGCGATTGTGTGCTATGTGCCACAATACGCGCCAAAGGCTGCAAACCACGTGCTTTAGCGGTACTTTCACGCATTAACACTAAAGCCGATGCACCGTCAGAAATCGAACTGGCGTTAGCGGCAGTAATGGTGCCGTCTTTAGCAAAAGCAGGCTTTAAGCTTGGAATTTTGTCTGGCTTGGCATTGTTAGGCTGTTCGTCAACCGTAACTAAGGTGTCACCATTACGGCCTTTAACAGGTACACCGACGATTTCGGCTTCAAAACGACCTTCGGCAATCGCTTTTTGGGCGCGTTGTAAGGAAGTAATAGCAAACTCGTCCATTTGTTCACGGCTTAAATTAAGTGTATTTGCCATGTCTTGCGCAAAAGAGCCCATTAAACGACCTGTTTCGGCATCTTCTAAGCCATCCAAAAACATATGGTCTTTAATTTCGCCATGACCCATTCTAAAACCATTACGCGCTTTAGCTAGAATGTATGGGGCGTTAGTCATTGATTCCATGCCGCCTGCAACAGCAATATCAA
>DDBM01000001.1 GCA_002333125.1 Moraxellaceae bacterium UBA2032
TTAGAAAACATTGCCGTTGAACCAAGTCGATTGGCAGATGAGTCTATTTTAGTTAAAGAGTTATTGGCTTGATTAGTAGGGTGGGTTATTAACCCACCTAAGCCAAGTTTAAGTATTAAGATAGGTCATTAAGGGTTTATGTAAATTCATATGTACGCCTAAGTTTACAAAGTTCCAATAATGCCCACCAATGGCGCGATTAACCATCATGGTTTCGGCACTGGGTTGAAAGCTATCCCAATACTTCATTAACGATTTAATTTGTTTTAACACTTGCTCGTGTACTTGGCTTTTGCCAAAGTCAAATTGTTGGTCTTTGAGTGGGGCTAATAAAATCTCAATCCATTGTAAATAGTATTCGGGTGGCACAATGCCTACCTCTGTTCTTACGCCTATATCACGTAACACAATCTCAACAGTGGCATAATCATTAACGAGTGATGCACGAACCAAGCGTTTCATGTCGGCCACCAAAATAGGATTAAGGCGTTTTACACAGCCAAAATCATACATAATTAACGTGCCATCGGGTCTAAAAGCAAAGTTGCCAGGGTGAGAGTCGCAGTGTAGCGCGTGTAAATGATACATTTCTTCGCATAACACATTAAATAAACGCTCGCCAATCTCATTACGCACCACTTGTGAGTAGTCTTTAGCGGTTTGAATACTATCACCGCCTTCATAACTCAGCGTTAATACACGACGGCTCGAATACTCACTAAAGACTTTAGGAATAATCACTTTGTCGTCAGTGGCATGAAAAGCTCTAAACTCAATTAAATTAGCTGCTTCTTGCACATAATCTAATTCGGCATGAAGTGAGGTGCGAATTTCTTCAAAGAGTTTTTCTTGTAGCTCTTTGCTTAGTTTAATCACACCTGCCAACTTTAAAGCCATGCGTAAATGTTTTAAATCAGACTCACAACATTCATCAACCGCAGGATATTGCACTTTAACAATCACATCTTCGCCAGTAATTAATTTGGCGCGATGCACTTGACCAATAGACGCGGCGGCAAACGGTGTTTCTTCAAACTCGGCAAATTTTTGGTGTGGTTTTGCGCCTAATTCGCGTAACACTTGCTGTTCAATGAGGCTAAACGGCATGGGTGGTGCTTCTTTTTGCAGTTTGGTCATGGCGGCGGCAATTTCGGGCGGAAAAATATCTTGATATTGTGAGGCGATTTGGCCTACCTTCATCACTGCGCCTTTCATTTCGCCTAAAGTATTGGCAATTTGTTTACCAATTTCGTGGTACATATCACTGCGTGCTTCGGCTTTTTGTTCGGCAGAACCGACTAAACTTTTAACCGAGTTACTCATCACTTTGCCTGTAATACTGGCGGTCATGCCTGCTAAACGCATAAAACGTTTGGTTGGTGTACTGGCGTGAGATTTATTATTGTCGCTCATGTGACAGTCCAAAAAGGAAGTGATGTTGGTGTTCAATGCTAAAGTTATCTGGCTGATTGTCAATGTGCCATGTGTCATCATAAGTGGTTATCAGTTATCAGTGTCATCATGTTGTCATCTAAATAATTTATTTATGGAAATAAATAAAAAACATTAACCTAAGCCAACAGAGTGGGCTGGAGAAAATAATAATGATATGGTTTGTATGTATTGTCGCGTTGGTTGTATTTGTCTTTTACTATCAGCGGCAGATTTATCAAAAGCGTTTATTAGTCATCAAAAACTTACGTTTTGATGCATCAATTACGCGCCGCCTTGCCGATAAATATCCGCACTTAACATCATCCCAAACACAGCAAGTCTTAGAAGGTTTGCGCGATTATTTTTATATAGTGCTAATGGCGCGTGGCAAAGGCATGTTAAGTATGCCCTCACAAGCGGTGGACGAAGCATGGCACGCCTTTATTTTATCAACCAAAGCCTATAATAGTTTTTGTAGGCGGGCTTTTGGTAAGTTTTTACATCATCATCCTGCTGAAACGATGACGACCCAAACCCAAGCTAGCAACGGGATAAAGCGCACATGGAACTTGGCGTGTCGCCACGAAAATATTAATGCCGCTAACCCTCAAAGAATGCCTCGATTATTTGCCCTAGATGGTGAGTTTAAAATTGCGAATGGTTTTGTATATAGCTTGCATTGTATGGCACTAGGTGCAGCAGCTAATAGTTATTGTGCCAGTAATATTGGCAGCGGTTGTGGTGGTGGTTGCTCAAGTGGTAACAGTAATGATAGTGACAGCAGTAGTGATAGTGGTTGTGGCGGAGGATGTGGAGGGGATTAGGCTTCGACTCCGCTCAGCCAACGCAAAAATGCGCCCTGAGCGGAGTCGAAGGGGGATTTAGTCTGAGCAAAAAAATTAAACAATCAATGCAGCTTGCTCAAAACTTAATCGTGGATTACGTGGGTGTAATTTGCTTACATCGCCATAACCTAAGTTAATTAAAAAGTTAGAGCGGGTATTAGTACCAGCAAAAAAGGCCGCATCAACTGCGGTATTATCAAAACCCGACATTGCGCCTGTATCTAAGCCTAAAGCGCGTGCCGCCATAATTAAATAAGCCCCTTGTAATGAGCTATTTCTAAAGGCGGTGTCATCAATTAACGCCTGATTACCCACAAACCATGATTTGGCATCGGTTTGTGGAAAGAGTTGCGGTAAATGTTCGTAAAAGTTGTAGTCGGTAGCCACAATCACGGTCACAGGCGCGTTCATCGTTTTAGCCACATTACCTTCGGCTAAAGCAGGTTTGAGCTTGGTTTTAGCTTCGGGGCTAGTGATAAAGACAAAACGAGCAGGTGAGCCATTAGTCGAGGTGGGTGCAAGCTTAGTGAGTTCATACAATTCGTGTAATTGCTCGGTTGTTACCGCTTTATCTTGCCATGCCGAAAAAGTACGCGCTTGAGTAAAAAGTTGATTTAAAGTGCTGTTGTCTAAAGGTGTGTGCATGATGCGTGCTCTTATGCAAATCTGGATGAGATAAGCATAAGAGCGTAGTGATTTTTTAGCTAGAGAAGCAATGAGACAATGGGTGTTGCTTAAAAAGAAACACCTACAGTTTAGGACTTACGCGGTTATCGTTTTGATTTAGCCCTCACCCCAACCCTCTCCCGAAAGGCGAGGGAGTCCTCTCTCCCTGTGGGAGAGAGCTAGAGTGAGGGAGAGTTTTAAGCTGTTATTCGCCGCTTTCGTAAACCATGTTTTCGGAGGGAGGTTGTAAATAGTAGCCTTGTAAATAACGCACACCCATTGTCCACAATTTAGACACGGTTGCGGCATTTTCTACATAAGACACAATCACACGTTTATTTAGCCCATTAAGCTCACCTGCCATCTTTTTAGTGTTATCTAAATTGGTTTCTTGAGTTAAGTCTTGGGTAAATGAGCGGTCAAGTTTGATATATTCCGCTTCAACATGGTTAAGAGTATTGGTTGGATTAAGTGTACAACCAAAGTTAGTAATAGAAACTGCAATACCATGTCCATTTAAGGCAGTAGCTTGTTCTTTGGCATTTTTTAAGTAAGTAATAACATCATTTTCGGAGAATTGAATCACTAAAGGTTTGCCTTTAGGATCAATGGCTTTGGATAGTTTGGCAATGAGTTCGGGTAAGGTTGAATCTTGTAGCGACTCAGCGGTTAAATTAATTAACAAACGACTATTAGGATGACGTGCTAAATGCTCTTTAAGACGCTTACAGGCATTAATTAACACCCAACGGTCAATTTTACTACCTAGTTGATAACGCTGTGCGACATCTAAAAATTCATCAGGTGCCATTACCTTGCCATCGGCTAAGGGAAGGCGTACAAACACTTCATAAAATTGTGCGGTTTCATCTTCCACGTCAAATAATGGCTGAAACAGAATTTTAAATTTATTGTGTTCGAGGGCTTCAACTAATAACTCGCGTAAAGCCGAGTCATTGGCAGCGGCATTTTCGGCAGGGTTATATACATTAATGCCATTACCTGCACCTTTAGTATCCATTTTAACTTTGGCAGAAGCATTAACAGCACGAGTTAATAATTCGGGTACATCAGGTGCGGTTTCGCCAATCATTGCCACACCAATACTAAGTGAGGTTTGAATGGTTTTACCATTGGGAATATCAAACAAACGCTCATAAACAGCTTGGCATACGCTTTCTGCGCGTTTTTTAGCATCTTCTACATTGCAATCTTGTAAAATAACACTAAAGACGTTATCGCTAAAGCGGGCTAATAATGCGACAGGAAAGCTACCTTCGAGCAATTTAGCTAGGGCTATTACCACATTGTCGGCACCCACAATGCCTGCATTAGCGGTAATATAAGGAAGATTATCAATCGCCATATAAAATAAAGCACTTTGGGCTTTATCACGGCGCGCTACTAAGAGAGTTTCTTCCAGTGCTTCTTCTAAACGTAAACGGTTAGGTAAGCCTGTTAAGGTATCAATCGAAGTGGCTGCTTTGAGTTGCTCGGCTAATAGCGTAGCTTTGCCTTCATTATCATCACGACGAATAATAATTTGCGTACAGCGTTCACCATCATAACTCGCAGTAGATAGCTGCATCATGGCATCAATTTGGTCGCCATCTGCTTTTACACCATGAAATTTGAGGTCTTTAGAAATCTTTTCGCCTTTACTATAAGAGCGTAAATAATCTTTAAAGTTGGCTAAATCCTGTTTGCCAACAAGGTCAATCATGGGCATGCCTTCGAGGTCATCACCCGATTCATAACCAAAAAGCTCTACATAGGCGTTATTGGCATAAATGTGCATACCATCATGCACATAGGCAATGGCATCACGTGAGTTTTGGAGCAGTAGTTGGCAGCGTTTTTCGGTTTCTTTTAAAAAAGATTCGGCGGCACGTTTGGCACGGCGATGATATAAATTTTGTAGTTCACGGCGAATAGCAAACACAATATGTTGATGCTGATTATAAACAATGGCATCAACAGCATTATTTTCTAAAGCTTCAACAATAATATCTTCATCATATTCATTAATTAATACAATTAACGGAATGTCTTTATCGGAGTCACGAATGTGCGCTAGGGCATCGGTAAAATTACCATCACTCATCCCTTCTGCGGCTAAAACCAAATCCCATACTTGATTTTTAATAAGGTCTTTAAAATCTTCTAGCGTAGCAATTAATTGTGGGCGTGTTGGCGTACCTGCACCTTTAAGTGTTTTAATAATATCTTCTGTGTTGTCTGCGGATGAGTGCAATACCAACAAGCGCAAGGTTTCACTTTTAGTGGCCATAGGGATAAAAATCCTAAATAAAATCAATGTCATCTTATGCCTAAATCATTGTCAAATGATTTAGCGTCAGTCTTTGTACTATAGCAAAATTTGTACCAATATAGTTTTTTATCCTAATACATCATGTTGCTACCTAGATTTAGGCTTATGCAACATGGGTATTAATTATAACTTGTTAGTGTTTGCCACAAAATATACCTAAGCTGAATATCTACAAATTGCCCCACAGGGTATCAAAGTCATCTTTGACTTCAGATTTTTCGCCCATGTTATTGGTGTTTGTTTGAGATTTAGGCACAGGGGCTTGTAGCCATGTAAAGGTAAATTGACTAAAGCTTTGTGTGGTTAAGGTTTCGGTCGTTAGCTGTGCTTTATGCTCTTCGTTGCCTTGTCTTAGCATTACGTTATAGCCTGTTCTAAACGACACATTAGGCGTAATTAAGGTGGCAGGGCGACCCATAGATTTTACTTCGGGTAATAAAAAAGTACGCATATATTCAGTGCGTTCGCCCGTCTTTTTAAGCACACGTGCGCCACAAGGTTTGACTGCACCCCAAATAATTTCGACACCTGCTTCTGCACCTAAGGTGGGTAGTTGTTTTACCCAGCGAACAATACCAATCGACCATTTTTTTTCGGCTTGTTCACGCATTGCCAATATTTCACCTGTGCGTAAACTAATCGGTGGCTCGCAATCCCAACGGATACAATAACCACCGGGACTAATGTTTACAATCATGGCGGCATAGGGTGGATACAGCCCTGCTTGATTTTTGGTGCGTGTTATTTTGCCTTCTTTTTCGTCAGCAATACTAGGCACACTGCTAATTTTAAAATCTAAGATTTCATGTGGATCGTTAGCTCCGCCGTTACGCAAAAAGAAGTTTTTTTCTTCTTCAGAAAAATCGGGTGGTAAGTTTAAAAAATATTCAAATTCAACTTCATTGGCAATATGGTAATGCGAAGCTGTTAATCCTAAACACACCAGTAATTGTCCATCATAGCTGCGTCTGGCAAAGGTGCGCTCCGCAGGACTACTCCATGAGCCAATTAAGTGCTGTAATAAACTCGGATTAAGTTGTTCGCCATGATGTAATTGATTGTTAGGTGTAGTTTGTACGGCTTGTAAATGCTGTACAAATTTACTGGCATCTACATAATGAGCTTGAGGAACATCGGCTGCTTTAGAAACATAAGTGGGTGGTAAGTCGCCTTCAACATCAATGAGTAATAAGTCTGAAATCTGAAATTTTGGCTTGAGTTTAAGATAGCCCGTCCATAATTCACTTGCATCAAAAATCTGTCTAATTTCGGTTTGACGTAATTTGTTGGTTTGGCTGCTGGCTAAAATAATCGTTCTTAAATAAGCGTCATGTACCGTTACTTCTTGAGCAAAGGCTAAATGTTCATCG
Source organism: Moraxellaceae bacterium UBA2032 (assembly GCA_002333125.1). Lineage (GTDB taxonomy): Bacteria > Pseudomonadota > Gammaproteobacteria > Pseudomonadales > Moraxellaceae > Agitococcus. The sequence continues at coordinate 6,648 of DDBM01000001.1, forward strand.
GCTACGGCGAGTTGCGCGACACCATGTGTCGTTGCTGCATGATGTAATGTATGTAAATCTGACCATAAACCTGCGGGGGCAGGTAAGTATAACAATTGAGTTTCGAGTAATAAGCCGTTAAGTTCACTAATCGCACGTTGAAACGCTTGTGCTGCAAGTTGTAATTGTTGGCGACGACCAATACCAATAATACTTAATTTGGTCATGAGCTTTTCGGCGCAGTCATAAGCCACTACTTTATAAGCGGTAGCTAAATAGTTGCGTAATGATTGTGCTAAAGAGGCAACACGATTGGCGCGGTCGGGTAATAACACTGACTGATTAAGATAATGTTTAGCTAAAGCATGTAAAATATTATGTACTGTAGGGCGTAATATTTCTAATAATTCAAAGCGAGTATCTTCGGACATTTTAACGCGCGTTAGTTCTTGCAGCGTTTGATACAGCTGTTTAGTTGTTTCGCCTACATTCATGATAGGTAAGGCATGTACCCATTTAATCATATCGTTTTTAGAATGATTAACGAGACTTAATTGGCTTAAGTTTCTTTCGGGTAAGCTTTGAGCCAATACTTGGTTAATTGTTGTCATTTTTGGTTAACCTATCTGTGTCCATGTAAGATTTTGCTAATGTTTTTTTTGATATACGAGTTAAGCGATCGAGAGCTTTAGTTTTATACCGAATACAGTTATTTGTCTATTGTATGCTGAATAAAGCATTCTACGCCATAGGTGCGATATTTTTGGCGGTGTATCAACATAAATAATTGACGCTTCATATTCCAAAACGGGGTGTTTAAAATAGTCAATGTGCCTGTTTGAATCGCTTCATCTAGCGATAAGCGTGAGGCACAACCAATACCAAGTCCACTGGCAACGACCCGTTGAATCGCTTCGGTATGGCCTAATTCTAACAAAATTTGAATTTGTGCTAAACGACCAATCACCGCATTATCAAAGACTTCGCGTGTGCCAGAACCCGCTTCGCGTAAAATCCATTGTGCGTCTTGAAAGTCATCTTCATTGAGCATTTGTGTTAATTGTTTTTGGGCTAAAGGATGTATGGGGGCAGCAAATACCACTAACTCATCGGCTTGCCACGGTACCGCTTCTAAATTTGGCGAATGACAAAAACCTTCAATAAAGCCGATGTCTAATTCATATTGTTCGAGTGCATGAATAATCTGACTGGTATTGGCAATATCTAAACTTAATTGACATTGGGGATGATCTGCCATAAAACGCGCAATCAATGGCGGCATTAAATAATTACCTACCGTTAAACTTGCACCAATTTTAAGACTACCGACTTTGTCACCATGCCCACGCGCAATAGACTCTAACTCATTGGCATGGGCGACGGTATTAATAGCGTGAGGTAATAACTTTCGGCCTAAGTCATTAAGCTGTAGGCGTTTACCAATGCGGTCAAACAACAAGCAATCTAATTGGCCTTCAAAATCTGACAAAGCCATACTAGCCGCGCTTTGGGTGAGGTTTAGCTCTGCCGCTGCGCGTGTGACGGTGCCATGTTTGGCAACCGCTTCAAAAATCGCCAGCTGTTTGAGGGTAATCCGCATAATAAATCGCCTTGTCTTATTTTTTTAAAATTAAAAAAATCAACGTGCTGTACCCATTGCCTGACCCATACGTACATTATTAGTGGCACTTAAACCGTCTTGCCATTGCATGACATTTTGTTCAAATAACACAATAGCGGTTGAGCCTAAATAAAAACGACCTAGTTCATCACCTTTGTTAAGATGAAGTGGCTTATTATGAAAGTTGGTTGTAATAATTTTTTGGCCTTTAGGGTCAATATTGCCACCCCAAGCGGTTGCAATACCCGCCACAATCATTGCGCCAACTAACACAACGGCCATTGTGCCAAGTTCGGTGTCAAATATACATACGAGGCGTTCGTTACGCGCAAATAAGTTAGGGACGTTTTCGGCGGTGGTGGTGTTAACCGAAAATAAATCACCAGCCACATAAATCGTTTG
>DDBM01000105.1:0-3826 GCA_002333125.1 Moraxellaceae bacterium UBA2032
CAAATGAATGCCAAAGTTCGGGAAATGATTAAAGATGCTTTGCAAAGTGATGGCGTTCAAGAAATTTTCAAACTGGGTAATGAAGAAGAAACAGAGCAAGATATTTTTGATGAAGATTATTTGGCAAAGATTGATAAAATTAAATTACCCAATACTAAAATTAAACTGCTTCAGCAGTTATTAGCAAAAATCATTGGCGAAATGAAAAAAGTCAATAAAGTCAAAGGAGTGGACTTTTCAAAAAAAATGCAACTGCTCGTAGAACGTTACAACGAACGTGATGAAAGTGATATTTTGCGTAGTGAAGTCTATGAAGAAATGGCAGAGCAACTCACCAATTTAATCTGGGAGGTTCACAAAGAGTTTTCCGCAGGTGATTCTTTAGGCATTGATTTTGAAGAAAAAGCCTTCTACGACATATTAAAAGAGCTTTGCGTAAAATACGATTTTCGTTATCCCGATGATAAATTGATAGAGCTTGCCAAAGCCGTTAAAGATTTGGTTGAAGGACAAGCTAAATTCCCTGACTGGAACAAACGCGACGATATTAAATCAGCTTTAAAAGTGGGATTAATATTGTTGTTAGATGCGTTTGGCTATCCGCCAGTAGAAAGAGACGAAGTGTATGTAGAAATTTTTGAACAAGCAGAAAACTTTAAAAAGCATCAACAAAACTAGCTTACACAATCAATATAAGCAACATGATGCAAAAACGGCATTACAACAAATCGCTCAACACAGTGTTATTAATGATGTTGTTACGCCATTAAACGAGTCATGGGATGCCATGCAATGATTGTTATTTAGTTAAAAGTACCAGCTAAAATATCAAGAGTAGCCTCCTTCATAACCCCCAAAACTGCTAAAATCCCCCTCATTCCCTNNCAACAATTATTTGATTTTGCCGAGCGTCGCAACCCTAAACGGGCTTTTTTGTTTGTGTCTAAAGTTTTAGGGCGACATATTCCCGTTAAACCCTCCATAATGACGCAGAGTTTTAGCCAGTTGGCAGCACAAATTCCAAACGATTTGCCGCAACCGATGTTGGTGATTGGTATGGCCGAAACCGCCGTTGGTTTGGGGGCAGGCGTGCATCGCGCTCTGCAAAGCCGTTATCCTCAAGCGATGTATTGGATGAGTACACGCCACAGTTTAGGTACGCCATTATTTGCCCGTTTTGAAGAAGAGCATAGTCATGCCAGCTCGCACTTATTACATTGGCCGCTAGATGAGTCGCTTAAACAACAATTATTAGCCACCAAAACCCTAGTATTGGTTGATGACGAAGCCTCAACAGGCAAAACCTTTATTAACTTGACTAAAGCCCTACAAGACGCAGGATTGCAACATATAGAGCGTATTGTGGCTGCTACACTCACCGATTGGTCGGGTGATGCCTTGCATCAGGCTTTAGGTAATACAGCACAAACGGTGTCGTTATTGTCGGGTAGTTATCAATGGCAAGCTAATCCTAATGTACCACCACCCGATATGCCGCAAGTCAACAGTGTTGCACAAGGCGATTGGCAACCTAATTTGGCTTTAGATTGGGGACGATTAGGGGTGATAAATCATCGTCATACGTTGGCCAATAAAGTCTCGGTCACGAAAGGTCAAAAAGTATTGCTATTAGGCACTAGTGAATATGTGTGGCGCTCTTTTTTATTGGCTGAAGATTTAGAGCAACAAGGGGCAGAAGTGTATTTTGCCTCAACCACACGCTCACCCATCGCCATAGGTCATGCTATTAAAAGCGCACGCGCCTTTAGTGATAATTATGGCTTAGGTATTGCTAACTTTTCATATAATGTCAATCCTAATGATTTTGATAAGATTATTATTTGCAGCGAAACACCAGTAGCTATGATGGATAGCTCTTTAGTAACAGTTCTTAATGCACAGGTAATTGTTGATGACTAAGTCCATAATTAGGCCTTTATTTTTAGTTGATTTAGATGACACGCTGTTTCAAACGCCGCGCAAAATGCAGCAAGAGGCCAAACACATAGCGACTACCGATAAACACGGCCAAGCCATGAGTTATATGAATGCCACCCAGTTGCAGTTTGTAGAATGGTTGCTGGCCTGTGCCGATGTTGTGCCTGTGACGGCGCGTAGTGTAGAAGCCTATCAGCGTGTGCATTTGCCCTTTAAACACGGGGCTATTTGTGCGCATGGTGCGGTTATTTTAACACCTGATAATCAAGTAGATAGCGCATGGCATCAGTATATGGCTACGACCTTAGCACCTTATAAAGAGCGTTTGTTAGACGTTACTAATTGTTTGTTAAAGTTTAGTGATAAACAACAGCAAGCCTTGCGTACATGGGTGGTTGAAGAAGGTGGTATGGCGATTTATGCCTTGGCTAAACATAATGATAGACATGATGAGATTTTGGCCGAAGCACAGTACGAGTTATTACAGAGTATCGACTTAACAGGTTTTTATTGCCACCGTAACGGTAATAATTTGGCTATCATTCCTAATGTGTTAAATAAGCGTTATGCGGTAGAAGAGTGGCTGCGCCGTGAGCATTTGCAACACGGTACACGGCCTATTATTGGTTTGGGTGATAGCGTCTCTGATTTAGGTTTTTTACAATTGTGCGATTGGTGGGGAACACCACAACAAGGTCAATTGGCTCAAGCAATTATCACAAAACTACAAACGGAGGTTGGCGTGTGACTCAGTTATTAACGTCACAAATAGGTTCGGGTTCTTATCAAACAGATGATATTCAATTTTTGTTACGCCCTTTAAATATCAGCCCAACCGATGTAGCGCAAAAAGAGCATTTGATTCAATCGGGGCAAAAACATTACTCCGAGATGATTAGCACCGAACACGCGCCATCTGCCAATCATCAAGCCATTTTTGAACAAGCCTTGGCACAAGGTGGCGTGCGTATGGCGCAAGCAGTGCAGTCTTTGGCTTTGGCTCTGTTGCCGTATCAAATAGACGGTCAATTAACTTTGCTATCTTTGGTACGTGCAGGTGTGCCTTTGGGGGTATTATTAACCCGTGCGTTACGTGATATGGGCGTAACAGTGGCGCATTATGGCATTAGTATTATTCGAGATCGTGGCATAGATGTGCAGGCAATTAAGGATATTTGCCAAGTACATGCACCACAAAGCCTAATTTTTGTAGATGGTTGGACGGGCAAAGGCGCAATTGCCAAAGAGTTATCTCACACCTTAGCCACACAAATTAATTACCCTATTGAGCCGCGTTTAGTTACCTTAACCGACCCTTGTGGTGTAGCATGGTTAGCGGCTGCCCATGACGATTGGCTGATTCCCTCAGGGATTTTGGGTGCAACGGTGTCGGGGTTGGTGTCGCGTTCTATTTGGCCACAAGATTTGGGTTGGCATGGTTGTGTGCGTTGCGATGATTTGCAGCCTTTTGATAACAGCCGTTATTTAATCGAAACAGTTAATAATTTGCGGCAACAATTAGCGCCGCAAACAGCCGCCGTATGGCCTTTAGAGCATCGAAACATCTTACAAGCGGCAAGCCAAAAAGTGATTAGTGATATTGCGACACGTTTTAATATAAGTAGCATCAACCGTATTAAACCAGGAATTGCCGAAGCGACCCGTGCCGTTATGCGTCGTGTGCCTGAGCATGTGTTAGTGAATAGCAAACAAGATAACGATGTACGCTTATTGGTGCAGTTGGCGCAACAAGCAGGTGTGGCGGTAGAAGAAGTAGGGCAGCAATTACACCCCTACAGAGCCTTAACCATTATTAAAAAGGTGGGTTAATGAAAAAAGTTTCTCCTTATGCCTTGGGTGCAAGCTTATATATGCCTGCGACTCGCCC
>DDBM01000105.1:3875-6795 GCA_002333125.1 Moraxellaceae bacterium UBA2032
TTATTGGCCGATACCAAATTATTAGTTATGCCCACACTCGAAACCAAAGAGGTGTTTGATGCAGGGGCGATGAGTGAATTAGCCCAAGCCTTAGCCCAAGAGTTAGCCGAGCGAGTGCTAGTGTTACGCATTGGTGGCAATGATTTATTAAGCTGTTTAGGTTTAAGACGCAGCACTGCTTATACCTTATATCAAAGTCCTCTTGCGTATGTTATAGGGATGTTGTCGGGGGTAATGGGTGCGGCAGGATTTAGCTTGACTGCACCTGTGTGTGAGTTAATCAATCAGCCAAAGTTATTACAGCAAGAGTTAGTGTTAGATATAGAGCATGGCTTGGTGGGAAAAACCGCGATTCACCCGACTCAAATACCTATTATTCATCAAGCCTTACAAGTGAATGTGAGTGATTATCAGGCAGCAGGTTTAATTTTGAACGATACCGCGCCTGCGGTGTTTAGCCACAATGGTGCGATGTGTGAGCCAGCCACCCATGAACGTTGGGCAAGACGTATTTTAGAACGTGCTTATTGGTATGGTATGAGTGATGTGGAAGCTGTTGATGTTTTAGTTTAGGGTATATTTTAGGCTTAATTTTGAGTACATTACCCTGTTTTTACCCTCACTCTAACTCTCTCCCAGAGGGAGAGAGGACTCCCTCTCCTTGTGGGAGAGGGCTGGGGTGAGGGCTAAATCAAAACGTCAACATGCTCTAGTTTTAACGTAAATCACCCCATAACCAATGTAAAACACTCAACACGGCTACGGGTGCAGTTTCGGTGCGTAATACCCGTTGTCCTAAACACCACGGCGCAAAGCCATTTGCTTGACTTAAGTTAATTTCACGCTCACTTAAACCACCTTCTGCACCAATTAATACCGCAACCGATGACGGTTTTTGGCTCGGATTAGGCAAGCCTGTTACGCTTGGCGCAAGCACAAAACGTAAATCGGCTTTGGTGTTTTGTGTCCATACGTCTAATTGTTGAGGCGAGTTAATCACAGGCACACGATTAAGGCCACATTGCTCACAAGCACTAATTGCAACACCTTGCCAATGTGCCATTTTTTTGTCTAAACGCTCATTGCCCAAACGTACTTCGCACCGCTCGCTTAATAGTGGCGTAATTTGAGTTACGCCTAATTCGGTGGCTTTTTGAATGGCATAATCAAAACGGTCACCTTTAGATAATACTTGGCCTAAATGCACGTTGAGGGGTGAGCTTTTATCGTTATCAATAAATTGGTTTAGAGTAACAAAGGCGTTGCGTTTGTCGGCACGACTTAACACGCCATGATATTCGCCACCTTCGCCATTAAATAAACATACGGCTTCGCCTACGCGAGCGCGTAATACTTTTATAAAGTGATGCGCGGCTTCTTCGGGTAGTTGAATCTCGGTGTTGAGCGATAGAGGGCAGGGGGTGTAGAGACGGGTCATGCCTTATTCCTTGATATGTTGTGCCAACAGGGTTTGTAGTTGTTGTTTGCTGGGTAAAATGGTTTGATAACGACTAGCAAAAATTTGTTGATTGTCTTCGGGTAAGGTCATTTCTACTAAGGTTTCGCTTTTGTCTCGGCAGAGTACAATCCCTATCGTTTTATTTTCTTCGTCTAATTTAACAAAGCGGTCGTAATAATTGACGTACATTTGTATTTGACCCAAGTCTTGATGTTTTAGGTCTCCTATTTTTAAATCTATCAATACAAAACAGCGTAATAGCCTATTGTAAAAGACTAAGTCTATATAAAAATGCCTTTCGTCAAAGCTAATTCGTTTTTGACGTGCAACAAAAGTAAAGCCTTTGCCAAGCTCCAATAAAAAATGTTCCAATTTATCGATTAAGGCGTTTTCTAAGTCATTCTCGGAGTATTTATAATGTTGTTGTAATTGCAAAAATTCTAAAATATAGGGGTCTTTAATCGCATCTTGTGGAGTGGAAATGCGTTGTCCTTGTTGAGCTAATTTGAGTATCTCTTTTTTTTCGGTGCTTAAAGCAAGGCGCAAATACAAGGCACTATCATATTGCCGTTTTAGCTCTCGTAAACTCCAATTATTTTGAGCGGCTTCTATTTCGTAAAAAGCACGTTCTTGTTGGTTTTCAATGCGTAGTAAGGTTTGATAGTGCGACCAACTGAGTTCAAAGTTAGGGGCTTGAAATTCCGCAGACACTGTTTGCGAAATTGGATATTGCAAATAGAAGGCACGCATATTTTCTAAATTACGCTCAGAAAATCCTTTGCCAAACTCTGCTTGCAATGCCTGTGATATGTTTTTAATAATGCTTTTGCCGTAGGCGGCTTTGGCTTCGCCTTGTTGGTTTTCTTCTACAATACGTTGGCCTACTAACCAATAGGCTTGCACCATTGCCTTATTGATATTGCGGTAAGCATTTGCTTGAGCTTGGCGTAGAATGTCGGATATATCATGGATAATTTGCATCTTTATACTAGTCCTTAAGCCTTAACAGACTCTATGTAATGACAATGTAATTGCTTGGGTTTCTTAATGCGCCCAAGCAACACAATTCTCAAGGCAAACTCACCCCAACTTCATGCCCCTTCGCAGGCGCATAAGTCGCCTCATCAACGGCTTCATCTGCCACTTTAACGACCCAACGCAGTTCATCATCAGTAATTACATAAGGCGGCATAAAGTACACAGTATTACCAATGGGGCGTAATAATACGCCTTGTTTTAATGCCGCTTCAAACACCTGCAAGCCGCGACGTTCACGCCAATCAAACGGTGTTTTTGAGGCTTTGTCTTGTACCAAATCAAAAGCGGCTATCGTGCCTGTTTGTCTAATATTGGCAATGTGTGCATGACCATAAAAGGGCGCGAGTGACTCGGTTAACACTTTATTAATTTGTTGTTGGCGTTGCAATTGTGGGTCTAAGGCAAATAACTCTAAAGAGGCCA
>DDBM01000282.1:0-359 GCA_002333125.1 Moraxellaceae bacterium UBA2032
CCAATGATGAGGTTAATACGGCCACCTGCACGAACTTCATCTAACAATACTTGAGATTTTAATTCAAAGGTGCTTAAAACTTCGTCAGTACCATTTTTGGTGATTTTACCTTCGTATGGGTAGATGTCGATAACATCGCCTGTATTAAGATTAGCAACATCGGCTTCAAAGGGCAGTGCGCCTGCATCTTCCATGGTATTAAAGAAGATAGGGGCGATTTTGCTACCAATACACACGCCACCATCACGCTTGTTGGGAATGTAAGGAATGTCGTCGCCTGTAAACCACAATACCGAGTTAGTAGCCGATTTACGGCTTGAGCCTGTGCCTACCACATCACCCACATAAGCAACGGTATG
>DDBM01000282.1:448-1805 GCA_002333125.1 Moraxellaceae bacterium UBA2032
GCTAACTAGCGGTTGAACATTGTAACCGCCTAACATCGTACCTAACAATTTAACGGCGTGTTTTACATCAACTAAAGGAGAAGTTGCTTCGCCTTTGGTAATAGCAGCTAAAAATGCTGCTTTAACATAAGCCGCTGGGTCAACGCCCGCAGGCACGCGGTTTTCTAATAAATCAACCAAAAAGGCTTCTTCACCCGCAGGAGGATTTTTTAATAATTCCACTAAATCGGCAGTTTGTTGCTCATTAAGTGGAGTTGGTGGCACGCCTTGGGCGGCGCGTTCGGCAACGTGTTTACGATAGGCTTCTAGCACGATAGTTTCCTCATATTAACTAAGAGTCTGAGCTGGCTTGATGCTGGCTCTTTACTAAGAAGACGTTATATAAATAAAGTCAGGCTTAAGAAAAACGGTGAGCGAATCTTATCACTCAAACGCATAAAAGTTAAGAAAACGTTATATACCAAAGCATATAACTGTTGTTTAGTAAATAAATAGGCATATAAAACAGCAAGAATCACAAAAATACCTGTTTAATATTCTTTTTATGTAGCTCAATTTTATCCTTCAAGCCCTTTTAAAATAGGGCAGTCTGGCCGTTGGTCGCCATGACAGCAAGTGGCCAGATGATTTAAGGTTTCACACATTTCTGTTAATGCGGTAATGCGTTGTTGTAATTCGTTAATATGATGTTGAGCTATGGCTTTAACATCGGCACTAGCACGTTTTTGGTCTTGCCATAATGACAGCAATTCTTTGATATGGGGCATCGAAAAACCTAGACCTCTAGCGCGTTTAATAAAACGTAATAGGTGTAGGTCTTTATCATTATAAAGACGATAACCTGCCTCACTGCGTCTGCTTTGGGGCAACAAGCCAATGCTTTCGTAATAACGAATCATTTTGGCCGAAATCTCTGCTTTTTTTGCAGTAGCTCCAATATTCATACTTTAGCCCCCTTTAATGAACTAACAGGCCGCCAACGGCGTAACAATAGGGCATTAGACACTACACTCACACTACTAAAAGCCATCGCTGCGCCTGCAATCACAGGATTTAATAAACCCATCGCCGCTAACGGAATACCTACCAAGTTGTAAATAAAAGCCCAAAATAAGTTTTGCTTTATTTTGTTGTAAGTGCGCCTAGAAATATCTAAGGCATCGGCAACTAAGGCTGGATTACCTTGCATTAGGGTAATACCTGCGGTGTGCATAGCAACATCTGTACCCGTACTCATGGCAATGCCTACATCGGCGGTGGCGAGTGCAGGGGCATCATTAATACCGTCACCTACCATCGCCACCACATAGCCTTGTTGTTTAAAATCATTAACAATATTGGCTTTATCGGCAGGCAA
>DDBM01000282.1:1867-7868 GCA_002333125.1 Moraxellaceae bacterium UBA2032
CCGCGTCCTGCCAGTGTTTTAAACTCGGTAACAGGACTAGCTTTTATAGAAAGCTGTTGCGCTTTATCAAGCACAGCACGCGCTAAAGGATGTTCGCTACCCGTTTGCAAAGAGGCGGCCAAATGTAATAGGGCGTTTATATCCTCATTAATTGCTTTTAATTCAACAACTCTTGGTTTGCCTTCGGTGAGCGTGCCTGTTTTGTCAAAAGCAACCAAACTAACACGATGAGCCGTTTCTAAGGCTTCGGCATCTTTAATCAAAATACCATGCTGCGCACCAACGCCTGTGCCTGCCATAATGGCTGTGGGCGTAGCCAAACCAAGCGCACAAGGGCAAGCAATCACTAATACCGCCACCGCGTTAATAATAGCCACTTGAACGTCGCCACCAATTATCCACCATGCAATAAAGGTTGCAAGGGCAATTAAAATAACCACAGGTACAAAGACTTCGCTGACTTTATCCACTAAGCGTTGAATAGGGGCTTTAGCCGCTTGAGCATTTTCTACCATACGAATAATTTTAGAGAGGGTGCTTTCTGTGCCAATTGCGGTGGCTTCAACTACTAACAATTCATCACTATTAATCGAGCCGCCAATCACCGTGTCACCAATATTTTTACTAACTGGCAAACTTTCGCCTGTAATAAAAGACTCGTCTAAATGACTACTACCTTCTTTAATAATGCCATCAACCGCGACACGCTCACCAGCCCGAACAACCACTAAATCACCCATAACAACGTGTGCAATGGCAATATCTTGTTCGATTTCTTGGCGACGTACACGTGCAAACTCAGGTTTAAGGGCTTGAAGGGCGCGAATTGCCGACGCTGTTTGACGTTTAGCACGAGTTTCGAGCCATTTTCCAAGTAATACGAGGCTAATAACCACCGCAGAGGCTTCAAAATATAAATGCGGCATTTCTGAATTTGCATAAATTAACTGATAAACACTGAGTCCATAGCCTGCGCTTGTGCCTAAAGCGACCAGTAAATCCATGTTGCCTGTAAGTGCAATTAATGCTTTCCATCCTGCCTTATAAAAACGCGCACCTAGCCAAAACTGAACGATGCTTGCCAAAAACCATTGTGTCCAACCAGAAAGCATCCAGTGTATGCCAAAAACGCTAAGCAACATGGGCGCGAAGAGTGGCAGTGATAATACAAGCCCTGCAATAACTTTAATTAACTCGCTATCGGCTTGGGTGTTATTTTTAATCGAGGTGTCTCTTGCCACCGTTGCCTGATAACCTGTTTTTTGTACCGCCGCAATTAATTGTTCATTCGTCACATTTGATGTGCTTTGTATGGTGGCGGTTTCGGTGGCTAAATTAACTGTNNTTGCATGATTTACATCCTAATAAAACTATTCATCAAAGAATCAGCCTTACCATGATAGTAAGGTCAAGTCTTTTTAAAAATTTAAATAACGCTTGAGCTTGCCATCGTTGTAAGGTTTATAGTCATCTTACACCTTACAGGAGCCATAAAATGTTTGTTATTCAAGTCAAAGGCATTAGCTGCGGTCATTGTGTTAATGCGATTACTCAAGCCTTAACTGAGTTAGATAGCAAGGCCAAGGTTCAAATAGACAAAACAAGCCAAACGGTGCGCTTTGATGGAAATGCAACTCAGACCAATGTAGTTTTGGCAATACAAGAGTCAGGCTATGAAGTTGTTGGCGTTATTAAGGCATAAAGCCGTAAGATACAATATCAGCCGTTTGTGGGTAGATTTGCAAAATATTAGCAAGTGTTTTAAAGTCTACAAACGGCCAAGCGCACACTGAGCCTGTCGAAACAATTCAAAACCATCTTAAAAGCTTTTTATTCGTGATTAATGAATAAAAGCCTAGTCGTGTAATACCTCATACAACAAGCTTCTTTTTAAGAAATTATACTCATACATAATTTAGCGCATAATGTATATTATGTTAAATAACTACTATAATAGGCATTTTTCGCGTTCCGTACATCATATTATGTAATACGTAATACGTTATATGTATTATACTTTATAAAAATAAAACCCCTATGGAGTATGTTTTTGTTTGACGGATACTGCTTTTATAATTAAATTCAGTGAGTTAAATAAAAGAACACTCGCGCAGTCTGCTTATAACAACAAACTGCTTCAGTCCTATAAAAATTTACATTAGAGAATAGTTATGATTTTTGAATTAAGAGAAGCCTTTGCACAGCTACAGGCTGCATTACATGACTTTAATCAGGTATGGATGTCGTGTGTTGTTAAAATAGACATTTACGAAGTTCCATTAAATAACAATGGCTTAGCACCAAAAATNNATTCAAAAGTCGGTGAGGGCGTTTAAAACCTTATATTTTCAAGAGGGTCAGCACCCTGCTACCGCTTATCGTTTGTCAGGTTGGATTGCGGTGAATAAAGATTTAAGCGCCGAGATTGCCGCTATTAACGACAAAAAAGATGCCTTTAAACGACTCATGTTATCTATACCAGAGCGCGAGCGTAATAAAACCACACGCCAAGCCTTGCCTAATGTATCGGTTTTGCAGTGTTATCGGCATTTGGTGCAGTGGTCACCTGCCCCCGAATGTTTATATTTTTCTTGGGCTGGCGCAACACCAAGCAGTGTTCATGTGAGTCGTGCCGATGTAGAAGCACAATTACAACGGGCGTTAAAAAATCGTCCCGAACAATTTAATGAGCAAGAATGGCAAGGTGTAATTGACCTACAGCGTCAACAGTTAGCCGATGTACCACCAGATTTGCCGTTAATTTATCGCTGGCGCAAAGCACCACATCCACGGTTAATGGCCTATAACAAAGGCCAAAAAAGCAATGCAGGGCGCATAGTTCCTGCAAATTTGCCTGTTTTTGTGGTGGTTGAAGACGAAAGCCAGTTACCGCGTGTATATGGTTTAGATGATTTTGATATTGCCGACCATTTACGCGAAACACCACGCGCTGATTCGGCGTTGTTGTCGTCTGTTATTGAAGGATTAGGCTTGTTTGCTCAAGTACGCGCACCTAAAAAAGTGCTAATTAACGAACAAGCTTTACACGAAGGCGCAACCACTCGTAATAACGAATGGCAGCGCAAGGCGGACGTTAAAGAAGATTAAAAACACCCTTCGACAGGCTCAGGGTGCATTACAAGCCTAGTCTAGCTGAGCGGGAGTCTTGGTGGCTGAGCGGAGTCGAAGCCTAAACAAACAAATGGCTAAGTTGTCGCGCCTCAATAAGTGGTTGCCATTTTTGTTGCAACTGCCCTTCTGTTGCTAATAATTTATGCAAAATAGGTGCTGTTTGCTGTTGAGCAGCCTCAGACATTGCAGCTAATAAATCAAACAAGGGCTGCCATAAATGTTGTTGGTATGCCACTGTAATAATATGATTTAATAAATTCACTTCTTGCTCTGCAACTACTTGCGCCAAAATTTGTCGCTGTGTAGGTGTCATATATTCTATGAGTGGTAACAAGGTTGACCATAAGTCATATTTTGACGTATGTAACACGGTTGCCTGCAATACATCATGCTGTTGCATACTTGGCACATTAATCACTTTGTACTGTGTGTTAGGCGACATACAAGCAAATAACGGCAAAGCATCTTGCCATAAACTTAAACGATATACCGTTTGAATCAAATCATCCAAAACCACTTCATGTTCAGCGGCAGCAATATCACCCATTTCACGCTTTAAATCATCCTCAATATGCACCATTAAGGCCAATGATTCAGGCCATAAGTCTTTGTGATGGCGCATATAAGTAATCAGTTTGCGTAATCTTTCTTTGGGTAACAGTCGCATAATATTACTAACAATATGTTTTTCTTCAATAAAAAAGCCAATATGTAATAAGGCTTCTTCATCTGCTACATCGTTTAAAATGGTTTTTAGGTTGTCGGGCTTCATAAACCCTACAAAACCACCCATAATCATAAAATTCTTTTGTGCAAGTAACTCTTTGGCTACCGCGCGCATTTTATCTAAAGGCATATTTTGAATAATGTCTTTAACACGGCGTGGGTCAAGCTCTAAGGTCACTTTAGCCAAAAAAGGCACGCTCATTTTTTGAGATAAATCAATGGCACGTTGATAAGGCATTTCGCTGGCAATACGCGCACACAACATCGCACCAAACACTTTTTCGCCAATACTCGCGGTAATTCCTAAGGGCATTAATTTACTGGCTGAGGCTAATTTTTGAAAAAGCTTACGGCCATCATTAAACAGTTTGTCGGTGGTTAGTGTGCGTAATTTAATTAATTCACTTAAAGGCAATTGTTCCAAAAAGGCTAATTCGGTACTATTTTTAATGCCTAATAGCTGCCCTATTTTCATTAATTCAGCACTGGTTTCTAACTTACTCATATATAAACCCTTTTAATTAACCGCGTACAATCGCTTTAACCGCACCACGCAATAAAGCAGGAACATAACTCAAACCTTCGTCAATGGCATCGCTGAGTATTTGACGTTGTTTTTGTTGCGCAGTTTCAATTAGCGTATTTAAGGTTGCAATCTGTGTGGCATCTAAGGAGCCTAAACCACTCAATTGTGAGGCATCGGTTTTTAAGGTGGCGGCAAGTTGTTCTAGGGCTGTGGACATAGGCATTTCTCTACCAATAAAGACTTAAGTTAATACCTATATTGACAATTTTGGGTACAACATTCATTGACCCAAAAATTAAGGTTTTTGGCATTACAGCAAGGCATTAGCGTTGTTTAATTGATGTTTTTGCACTTTGAATGCTCGCATCGCTGTCTTTAGTGAGCTTAAACACCAACTCCATATATTTTCTGACAGGTGTAGGCATTAAAACCGCTGAGACTTGTGCCGACCATAACCACGGTGGCGAAATATCATAAGGCTTTTCGACAATAGCGCGTTCTATAACATGGGCAGCATCATCAGTGGTCATACCCGGTAAAAGGTGCATCCACGGTGTTGGTGCGCTCATACGCGTATAAACAATGGCAGGATAAATCGAGGTGGTACTAATACCATCTTGTTTAATTTCGACAGAAACACTTTTAAACCATGTATCAAATGCCCCTTTTGAGGCTTGATACGCCGACCAACGTCCCCCCGCAGGCATTTTTACGCCCCATGTAGAAATGTTAATAATATGGCCTTTTTTGCGAGCACGCATGGAGGGTAATAAGGCCAAAATAAGTTGAACAGGCCCTAAATAGTTAATGGCCATCGTGCGCTCAAAGTCTTGAAAACGCTCTAAAGACATGGCTATTGAACGTCTAATCGACTTGCCTGCATTATTAAGTAAAATATCAACATGGCCATGTTGTTCTAAAATATCACTGGCGAGTTTTTTGGCGGACTCAGGCTGGCTTAAATCACAGCTATAAGTATAGGCAACACCGCCCTGCTCAATAATTTTCGTGGCTACGGCTTGTAATTTGTCAAAACTACGCGCAACCAACAACACAATAGCCCCCTGCTTAGCTAAATGCTTGGCCGTTTCTTCGCCAATACCAAATGATGCACCTGTAATTAAAACAATTTTGCCTTGCACCGCTTGTTTGAGTTTTTGAGGGCTATTTAAGCCGCGTGGATTAGTAAAGCGAGCAATAAGTCGCGTCCACTTTGGCGGATTTTTAATGGTGATATTGGGTTTGGTCATGATATGTCGATTCCTTTTGTTAAGCTAAAAATCTACGCGTTATTTTTTATAATTGGACAATCATACGGCAAAATAACCGCAAAAAACACCGCAAAAATCGTAATATCTATTACAAATAGCGCATTTTATGCTAAGTTTGGCCTATTATTTTTAGAGGACGAGATTGATGCGTCAACTCACGATACAAGAAATTGTTTGGCAAGCCGCAGACCAATTAATGGCACAAGGTATTCGCCCTACCGTTGCCAATGTACGCGAAATTACCCAACGTGGTAGCGCAGGCACTATTAATGATGCCTTAAAAGTATGGTGGCAAAATATTGCCAAACGTATTTCTTTGCAACAACAAATTCAAGCCGAACTTCCC
>DDBM01000282.1:7926-10937 GCA_002333125.1 Moraxellaceae bacterium UBA2032
AGCAATTAACGACCTTTAAACAACAGTCTAAACAAACTATTCATGATTTAGAAACACTAAAAAATCAGCTTGAACGCGAAATGGCTTTGTTGGTGGCACAATATACACGTAATGAGCAATTACTTAGTGAAAAAACACAAACATTAGAACAACAGCTTATTCAACAACGACAAGATTTTGATGCACAATTGACGCAACAAGCACAAACCTTACAAGCTTACGAAATGCGTATTAGCCAAAGTGATATGCAATTATTGCAATACCAAACTGAGTTGCGTTTAACACAACAGCAACTAGAAAATAGCTTGCGCGAAAATGCCGCGCTTAAGCAAAACCCAAATAATAAGCGTGATGCCCTGCGTGCTAAGTTAAAACGCTATTAAGTCGCTNNTGGGCTTCGACTACGCTCAGCCACCAAGATATGGCTTAGCTAAAAGAAAGGATACACTATGCGTCTGCTTCATACCTCCGATTGGCATTTAGGCCAAAATTTTTTTGGTTTTAGCCGTCAATACGAGCATCAGCAATTTTTAAACTGGTTATTAAACACCTTACAGGCACAATCTATTGATGTGTTATTGATTGCAGGCGACATTTTTGATACCGCCAATCCACCTTCATCGGCACAGCAACAGTTTTATCAGTTTTTATGCGCGGCTAAGTTAAGTATTCCCCATTTACAAGTAATTATTATTGCAGGCAATCACGACTCACCCACTCGCCTCGAAGTACCTACACCCTTTTTGGCCGCCTTTGATATGGTGGTCATTGGCCAAGTTAATCGCCAACAGCAACACATTGATTTAGAAAAATTTGTTATTCCATTGCGTAACGCACAAGGGACAATCGAGGCTTGGTGCTTGGCGGTTCCTTTTTTACGTCCTAGTGATGTGCCCAAAGTAGACAATGCCGATGATGCTTATTTAGAAGGCATTGCCACGCTGTATGCCCAAGTCACGGAGTTAGCACGCAGCAAAAAACAAGCGCATCACGCCTTAATTGCAATGGGGCATTGTCATATTGTAGGTGGAAAAATATCGCAGGACTCTGAGCGTAAATTGGTGATGGGTGGTGTAGAGATGTTGTCTAGTACCATTTTTAGTGACGATACTGCCTATGTTGCCTTAGGCCATTTACATTTGGCGCAAGCCGTTGGCAGCGAGCATATTCGTTATAGTGGTACACCGCTGCCTATGTCTTTTTCGGAAATTAAGTATCCTCATCAAGTCATAATGATAGAGCTAAATAATGGTCAATTACATTCGCAAACACCGTTATTCGTGCCGCGCAGTGTGCCATTACAACGTATTCCGCCTGAGCCTCAAGCTATAGAAGACGTATTAGCTTTATTAGAAGCACAAGACTGGCCTAGNNGAGCCATCGTTACGCAGCAAAATTGAACAAGTATTAGAAAACAAAGGCGTGCGTTTAGTCAAAATAGAATCGAGCTACAAAGGCCGTGAACAAAATCAAGAACCTGCTTTTTTGTCGTTAGAAGATGTACAAAAAATTCAACCTGATGAAGTCTTTTTACGTCTTTATCAGCAAAAATATAGCAATCCACCTGATACCGCCCTACTGACGTTATTTAGAGATTTATTAAGTCAATATCAAAGCGATGAGCAAGGAGTTGAGCTATGAAAATTTTAGCCATTCGTGGCAAAAATTTGGCCTCATTAGGCGAGTTTAGTGTTGATTTTACTCAAGAACCATTAGTTTCTTCAGGGTTATTTGCTATTACAGGCGCAACAGGTGCAGGCAAAAGCACTCTTTTAGATGCCTTATGTTTGGCTTTATACAATGAAACCCCACGTTTATCTCATGTCAGTCCTCAAGCTGGCAGCTTGGCCGATGTAGGTGAGCATAGTTTAGGTATTCACGACACAAAAAACATTTTGCGCCGTGGTGCGGTTGAAGGCTTTGCCGAAGTCGATTTTGTAGGCAATGATGGTCAACATTACCGCGCCAAATGGAGTGTACGCCGCGCTCATAATCGCACTACAGGCGCAGTGCAAAACGAAAATTTAAGTTTGCAACAACTACCTGAGTTACAGCCTATAGGCCATAAAAAAACCGAAGTCTTAGCGTCTATACAAGAAAAAATTGGCTTATCATTTAAAGAATTTAATCGTGCGGTATTGTTAGCCCAAAACGAATTTTTTGCCTTTTTAAAAGCCGATGACAGCGAACGTGCCAGTTTATTAGAAGCACTAACAGGCTCTAAAGTATTTTCTGATTTATCTAAACAAGTTCATGCCAATAACAGACAGCAAAGAGATAACTTAGCACGTTTACAACAACAGCTTAATTTACAACCGCCACTCAATCCCGAAGCTAAACAACAATTAATTGATAATTTAACGCAACTACAAAAACAAATTCAGTTTGAGCAAACTCAACTTGAACAACTTAAAAAATACCTTGCTTGGCACGACACCGCACAGCAATTACAGCAACGCCAGCAACAAGCCGAGCAACAACTAACACAAGCAACTCAAGAGCAACAAAACAATAGCTCCAAACAGGCTTATTTACAGCAGGTAGAAAACGTTCAGTCGGCACGTGATTTAGTCAAACAACGTCAACAAAATGCCCTGCTTCTACAACAGCAGCAACAAACCTTAGTTGAACTTAATAACCAGATTCTGCAACTCACCCAGCAACAACAGCAACAACAGCAACAACTTAATCAAGCACAAATACAGTCTCAAACGGCAATTTTAGCCTTAGACGCAGCTCACCCTGTGTTAGAACAAGCCAAAAAACTCGATTTTGCACTCGAAAAACATCAAGAAGAAACAAAAGTCTCTTATAACTTTATGCTTGAGCAAAGCGCGACGCTTAAAAACTATCGCTTGGACGATATTGCCGAATGGCCACAGCTTAAACCTTTATTAAGTGAAGCACGTCAACACGCTCATTTAGAGTCGGCTAAAGATGCTCTTAACCTAGTACAACAGAGTCAAATTCAACGCCGCCAACAATTAGCCAATTTACAAATACAACTTAAA
>DDBM01000282.1:11078-11198 GCA_002333125.1 Moraxellaceae bacterium UBA2032
AGCCGTATTTGATAGCCTAAAAGCACAAGTACACGAATTACAGCAGCAAATTTCTCAACAAAACACTCAACAAACACGCCTCGAAACTCTGTTAGATGCTGCCCAAAAACAACAGCAAAC
>DDBM01000255.1:0-13734 GCA_002333125.1 Moraxellaceae bacterium UBA2032
AATTGTCGTGTACAGAGATATAAAATATAGAGAGGCTTTTGAGTATTATCCATAATATATACCTATTTTACATACAAAAAAGGGAAGTGGCCACGAAGCCCTCCCCCCTTTTTTAAGCCTTTAAATTATATTTTGCTTAACACAATTTATAAATTAAAAGGCTTGTGTCACTTTGCTTAGGCGAGGCTAGCTTTAGCTTTTTGAGCTATAGCAGCAAACGCAATCGCATCATGCACAGCAATATCGGCTAAAACGCGACGATCGATTTCGATTGCCGCTTTTTTTAGACCATTGATTAAACGGCTGTAAGACAAACCATTTAAACGAGCTGCTGCGTTGATACGAGCAATCCACAAAGCGCGGAATTGACGTTTCTTTTGACGACGGTCACGATAAGCATATTGACCTGCTTTGATAACCGCTTGAAAAGCAACACGATACACGCGTGAACGCGCACCGTAATAACCTTTTGCACGCTCAAGAATTTTTTTGTGACGACGATGCGCTACAACACCACGTTTTACACGAGCCATTTTTTATCTCTCCAAAATTAAGCGTTAGGCAACATACGTTGTACTGATGGAACATCACAAGCCGCAACCTGTGTACAACCACGCAATTGACGAATACGCTTAGCTGATTTTTTGGTTAGAATATGACGTTTAAACGCTTGTTTACGTTTAAAGCCATTGGCTGTTTTTTTGAAGCGTTTAGCCGCTCCACGCACTGTCTTGATTTTAGCAGACATAATAACCTCGTTAAATAAACCCTTTTAGCGCACAGGCTCACATAAAAATGCAAGCCTACAGCCTGAGGGTAAGAAACTCGCGGTACGAGTACCGTTTATTTCTTTTTCTTAGGGCCAATGAGCATAGACATCATACGACCCTCCATTTTGGGATGTTGTTCAACAGTCCCTAGCTCACTTAAGTCAATTTCCATACGTTGCAGCATTTTCATGCCTAACTGTTGGTGAGCTACTTCACGTCCGCGAAAACGCAACGTAATTTTTGCCTTGTCGCCTTCTTCTAAGAAACGACTCAACGCTTTTAACTTGACTTGATAATCTGCTTCTTCGGTACCTGGACGTACCTTAATTTCTTTAATTTGCACTTGATGCTGTTTTTTCTTGGCATCTTTTTGTTTTTGCTTTAGCTCAAACACGTGTTTGCCGTAATCCATAATACGACATACGGGTGGTTCGGCATTTGGCACGATTTCTACCAAGTCTAACTGCACGGATTCTGCCGCCGACAAAGCGTCGCGCAATGAAACCACGCCAACTTGTTCGCCATCTTTATCGATTAAGCGGACTTCTTTGGCGCGGATATCCCCATTAATCGCAGCGCGCTGCTTAGCGTCTTTAGATTGCTGCGGTTTTTCTGGCTTGCTATTAATTGTCATTTCTCCAAAGAAACACGGCCACGTTGCGCTATATCAGCCCGTAATTTAGCGGCAAATTCGTCTAAGCTCATGTTGCCTAAATCTTTGCCTTCACGAGTACGCACCGAGACTGTATTTTGTTCAACTTCACGATCCCCTACCACTAACAGGTAAGGCACTCGCTCTAGGGTTCTTTCGCGGATTTTAAAGCCTATTTTCTCGTTTCTCAAGTCACTTAGCACACGAAACCCTTGTGCTTGAAGTTGATTAACGAAATTTTTAGTTGCTTCTGCTTGGTGGTCGGTAATATTCATGACCACTGCTTGAACAGGAGCCAACCACGGCGGTAATAAACCCGCATAATGTTCGATTAAAATACCAATAAAGCGTTCAAAAGAACCTAAAATCGCACGGTGTAACATAACAGGTGCGCGACGGGTGTTATCTTCCGCCACATAATTAGCATCTAAACGCAAGGGCATATTAAAATCGCATTGGATTGTACCACATTGCCACACACGGCCAAGACAATCTTTTAAAGAAAATTCGATTTTTGGCCCGTAAAATGCGCCTTCGCCTGCCTGTAACTGCCAATCTAAGCCTGCTGCATTAAGTGCATCTGCCAAGGCTTGCTCGGCTACGTCCCACAATGCTTCGTCACCAACCCGTTTTGCAGGGCGTGTCGAGAGCTTCATTTGTACATCATCAAAGCCAAAGTCTTTATAAACTTGCAAAGTTAAGGCAATAAAATCGGCAACTTCGGCACCAATTTGCTCACGAGTACAAAAAATATGGGCATCATCTTGGGTAAATCCACGCACCCGCATAATACCATGCAAAGAACCCGATGGCTCATTACGATGACAAGAGCCAAACTCTGCCAAACGTAAAGGTAAATCACGGTAAGATTTTAAACCTTGATTAAACACTTGCACATGACACGGGCAATTCATGGGTTTAACCGCATAATGACGATTTTCGGAGTGGGTAGTAAACATACTTTCGGCATAATTTGCCGCATGACCCGAACGCTCCCACAAGCTAATATCCACCACTTGCGGGGTTTTAATTTCTTGATAGCCATTGGCGTTTTGTACTTGGCGCATATATTGCTCAAGCACTTGGTACAAAGTCCAACCATTAGGATGCCAAAATACCATACCAGGGGCTTCGTCTTGCACATGAAATAAACCAAGCTGTTTGCCTAGTTTACGATGGTCACGCTTGCCCGCTTCTTCTAACCGCATTAAGTAGGCTTGTAAGTCTTTTTTGTTAGCCCAACACGTGCCGTAAATACGCTGCAACATGGCATTGTTGCTATCGCCACGCCAATAAGCCCCTGCGACTTTGGTTAATTTAAAGGCTTTTAATTTACCGACCGAAGGTACATGAGGCCCACGACATAAGTCGATAAAATCGCCTTGACGGTAAAAAGACAAGTCTTGCTGGGTATCAATACTGCTAATAATTTCGACTTTGTATTGTTCGCCCATTTTTTCAAAAAATGCAACCGCCTCATCACGAGACATTAAAGAACGCACTACAGGCGTATCTTTAGCGGCTAATTCTTCCATGCGTTTTTCGATTTTAACTAAATCATCTGTGGTAAAGGCACGCTCAAACGCAAAATCATAAAAAAAGCCATCGTCAATCACAGGCCCAATAGTTACTTGTACACTTGGATATAATTCTTTAACCGCCATGGCTAATAAGTGGGCGCAAGAGTGGCGTAATACTTCTAAACCATCGCTGTCTTTTTCGGTCACAATACTCAGTTGTATATCTTCATTAATTAAGTATGAGGTATCAAACAATTGGCCATTCACTTTGCCTGCCAAAGCCGCTTTGGCTAAACCCGCACCAATACTGGCGGCAACATCGGCAATAGTAACGGCTTGGTCAAACGTACGTTGTGATCCATCGGGTAGTGTGATTATTGGCATTTTTTCATTTTTCCTAAGGTGTGATTTACACGCTATCTCATAAAATGATAGATAACATTAACTGCGTAAATCGTGGCTATCTTTTGGCAGTGGTGACTCATACAAAAAGTCACGTAACGTCGAGATTGCACCAACAACAAGTTTTTCTAATAAAAAAGCCTATCGTCACCCGTACTGATGGGCGTTGTAATAGGCAGTTTTTTAGAATCAGCAAGGCGGGTGAAGACTCAAAACTTATTGCTTTTTAAACCTAAGCAATAAATCGCGCGTTGATTCTACGCTAAAATTTAAAGTTGTAAAACAAATCTAAGGCACTTTCTAAAGAAGAAATGGCCTCTAAATACAAGTTTTTGTTTAATTTATAACGTAAGGTAACTTTGTTAACGGGTGTAAAAACACCTACGCCATAGCGTAAATATAAGCTCGGGGTTAAATAACCTGAAACGGTAAACTGTGCGTCATCACCACTTCCTTCGGCACTTAACGCCACATCCTTAACACCTAACGCAGTGCCAATGCCACTTGCTAAACCCTGCCCACCTTTAACTCCGAGGCTCAGTGCGGCAGATGCTAATAACGCACCATCATTTTTGCCCGAGCTATTAGGGTCTAGAATCGCTAATTGCCCATCTTGATATAAAGGTCTGCCTAGTAATAAATAGCCTAACATTTCGTCTTGGCTCATGGGGCTATCGGCAAATAAGGTTAAATTAGGCAAATTGGCACGGCCATCGACACGCACACCCACGACTTTATCATCAACTTCTTTAATTGCTTCTATCGCTAAAGCAGGCTGTGCTATCGAACCTGCAAATAAAATTTGGCCTTGTCTAATGTTTAGTCTTTGGCCATAGGCTTCATACTTAGCTTCTTTATCAAGTTGGATTTCGCCAATGGCTTGCATCACACGTGGTGGCTTTTGTTGTAGTTTTAAACTGCCTGTTAATTTACTTTGCAAACCAAAACCACTAAAAAACACGTTTTCACCTAACTGTAAATCGATATCGGCATTTACGCTCCATACACGACTAATTTTTTTACTCACTTTGATATTATCTTTGCCAAGTAAATCAACAATTTTAATATCGGTAGATAACGGTACGGCTTTATCTGACAAACTTTCTGGTTTTAATAAGGCATCTTCTACTAAAGCCTCACCCGTAACATTAACTAAATAAGGCTCTATATTGAGTTTAATTTTGGGGCTAACTTTGGCAGTAAATAGTGGTTTTTGAGCCAACTCTAAACGGTTGCCTTCGATATTTAACTCAACATTAGGTGTTTGCTCATGCCATTGGGCTTGCCCCAACATATTAGCCACACCGCCACCACTATTGAGTCGGCCTTGAATCGTCGCTTCTTTACCACGAATACTGGCTTGAATATTAGTTTGTGTAATATCTATAGGAATATTTTTGGCAAGTGCTTCGCCATCTTTTAAGCTAAATTCACCATAAAAATCAGGTCGCGTAATATCGCCTGTTAAACCACCTGACAAGTTCATTTCGCCTGCTAAATGCCGCATATTAGGCAAAAAGGGTTTAAGAATGGCTAAATTGACTTTTTCTAATAGCATTGCACCATTAATTTGATAAGGCGTAGTTTGAGGATTAATACGCGCATCGATATAACCTTGACCCATATTAGGTGCTTGCATATCAAATCTAAAAGCGATGTTGTTTTCTGCGTCATCTTTAGCTGTTAAGCGTAATTGATGATAAGGAAAAGTTAAGGCTTCACCTTCATCTTGTATTAGGCCAAGCTCACCGTTATTAGTGAGCACATTAGCACTAAAATGAGGTGGCTGATTAGCGACCCAGTCTAATGCTGCTTGTCCCTCCAAAGCACCACGCCACGCTAAACCTGCAGGAAATAAGGCACTCAAACGACTAATTTCAAGTTGATTTAAAGCAATGTTGGCATGAGCTTGTGTGGGGCTGGCCAATAACACTTCTTGATTACACAATTGCGCCTGCTCTGCTTGCCAACAATGTGCCGCCATAGACACTTGTTTTTGCTGCATTTGCCATATTAGCGCAAAAGGTTGCTGTTGTAGCCACAAAAAATCCTGCACTTTAACTATGCCACTTTCGCTTTGGCCTTGCCAATTAAACTTATCATCAAGTGCGCCTTGCAATACGCCTTCGGCAACCACAGGTTCAGCCAACACTTGCCAAGTTAATTGATGCTGCTTTTGGGTGCCATTTAAAGAAATACCCATATCAGGAATAACCCGATTAGCCACTTGTATTTGATGTGCGCTTAACTGTAATTGGCTTTGCTCTTCGCCTAGTGCCTGTAATGTGCCATATAATGTTGCTGTATCAACGCTTACTTTTTTATCTATTGCTAAGTCTTGAGCCCATAAATCCATAACAGTGAATGAGGGTTTTTGATTTTGACCACGCACCGCCACCATGCCGTTAAGCTGCCCTTGTAACTGTGGCAACAACTGACTTAAATCATTTAACTGGGTATCGGCAATTAAGTTCCATGTATTTTGCGTTAAACCCCCATCGAGTTGAAGTTGATTATTACCCCAGATTATTTGGGTTTGTTGAGTGCTAAATGTGGGAATATGGGCAAGCAAAAATTGACTCAAATCTATATTAAATTGAGGTGAATCTATATGAAGCGGCAAACCTTTAAATGTGCCTTGTAGCTGTGTTTGTGCTAGTTGCAAGGCTTTATGTTGTGAACTCCATTGCCCAGCCACTTCGCTTAAACCTGTTATTTGTGCTGTTACACTGGGTAGCCATGCCTCGGTTTTTAAATCTTCAAACTGCAAACGACTATGCCATGCCAAACCTTGATGCCAAGTCAGCTGCCCATCACCGTTAATATGCCCACTCTCACCCTGATACTGTAATTGGCTAAAGTTTAATTGCTTTGTTTGGCCTTTGGCATCAAATTGCCAGTCACCTTGAGGTGTTTTGTTTGTTAGTAAATTAGCTGTTACTTTAAGCGTATAGTTATCGGGTATTCCCTGATAATTTAGCTGACCTTTTTGACTATCAAATACCTCTAATGCAGGTAATCGGCGTTTGATATTTTGCCAAGAGGCTTGGATTTGTTGTGGTTGCTGCCAGTGCCAAAACCATGACGGGCTTTGTTGTTGAATATGCCACTGCTCTTTATTGTTCCAGTTGCCTAATACGGTGAGCTGTGAATGGGTCGCACTCGCTACGCCTTTGGTGTGCATTTTTCCTGATAAAACAGGGAGATAATGCTGCACAACTGGCCATTGTTTGGCTAAATCAACACCAAACCAATTGCTATTTAAGTCCCATGTTAAGCCTTTGTGCCACGATACTTCGCCATTAATTGCCAACAAACCACCTAATAGTGTTCGAGCCTCTAAGCTATCAATTTGGATTTTATGCCAATCCGTTTGAGCAAATGCGCGATATTCGCCTTGTGGCAATAATTTGCTTTTTAAATCGGCATTAAGACTTAAATTAAGCTGCTGCTTAGTACCGTTGACCATTAGCTGACCATAACGACTACTAAAGCCCTGCTCTTTAAGCCACGGCAACTCTAACTTTCCCCAACGTAATGTGGCCTGATAATCTAAGGTAGGTATTAATAAATCAACGGTGCTGCTTAAAGCAATGGGCAAATCACGACTCACTAGCTCTAAACCTAAGTTGGCAAAATCGCCTACGCCTTTAACAGATAAAGGTTTCAGTTGTTTGTTTTGCCAAAACTTAGCTTGTACTAAACCATGCGCTTGAATGGGATAATTGTCTTGAGTTTTTAATTGACCTTGCAATTGCACGTTAAATTGTGGATGTACAAAGTTTACATCACCTAATTGTAATTGCGTTTTATACCAAGACGCGGATGCTAAAGCTAAACGTTCGATGGGAATAATAAATCCACGCTTGTCAATTTTGGCATCGGTTAGTACGCCGTCATCTAACACAATATGCAAGGGTAAATTAATGTATTTTAATTGGGTTGGCTTATTGGTAGGTGGCGCGTGTAAATCTAAAGTAACACCTTGTCCATACAGGGTATTAACGCGCAACTCTTTGGCCAATAAAGCTGCCCATGTAATATTTAACTGTAAACGATTGGCCTGCAAATAAAAGGTTTTACCTGTAAATCTAAAATTTTTTAACTGAATACCATTGATTAAATCACCACTGACAACTTCATATTTAACTAATTTTTGCAGTTGTACGGCTTTTTCGAGCAACCAGCGAGAGCCTGTTGCCGAGTGTGCCAATAATACTAACGCCAGCCATACCATAAACAGCAACAGCAACACCGCCACTAAAACATGACTGATACTACGCCATAAAAACAGACTCGTCTTTTTAAGCATTTAGATGGCGGGTCCCATAAAAAAATGTATTCTTGGTGAAGCATTTGCATCATCCAAGCCTTGAGCAATATCCAAACGAATTGGCCCTACGGGTGAAATCCAACGCACACCAACACCTGCGCCAATTTTTAGGCCATCACTGGTAGCATCAAAAGCATTCCCTGCATCAACAAAAGTTGCCAAACGCCATTTAGACGTTAACTTAAAATCATATTCTGCACTCACGGCAGCTAAATTACTTGCACCTGTCACTTGGCCTGTTGCATCACGCGGAGACAAACTTTTATAGTCATAACCACGCACACTTTGGTCGCCGCCTGCATAAAAACGAATATTGAGTGGCACCTTATCAAAGTCTGAACTTAAAATAGTGCCCACATCGGCTCTAAACAATAATTGATGTCGATTGGCATAGGTATTTAGCCAACGCCAGCCCATTTGCACCGCTACCAAGTCTGCATCAGATAATAAACTAGAAGAAGCAAATTCTACTTGATATGACTGTCTATCACCTTTTTCTGGGTCGGTTTTACTACCTTTGGTGCGTACACGGCTAATACTATAACTCGGCAATAATAAATCACTACGGCCAGTTTCGCCGTTATCTTGACTATAAGACTCTCGACTCCAACGTAAAGCCTCGGTAATTTGCCAACCGCTATCGCGTTTTTTTTGCCGCTCTAGACCAAATACCGTGTTGTTAGTAACAGCAACACTATCAATATTTTCACGTTTAAAACCTGCCAAAATTTGCAAGGTATCATTAATGGGATGTGTCCACGGAATACCATAACGCACCGTAGCTGATTGCCGCACTTGTGATAACTCGGTGCTGGTTTCGATACTATGACCATGCGTATTAAATAATGACCTACGCCATGTGGCACTTATTCTTGCGCCTATATCAGTTGCATAACCTGCACCCACATCAACTTGATTAGGCTCATCCATCGCTAACAACACATTAACAGGAATCACATAATCTTGAGCTAAACTTGACTCGGCACGGACACGCACATCATTAAAATAACGACTATCAAGCAAGGTTTTGTTGAGTTTAATGATTTTTTCTGCTTCATAAGCATCGTTTTCTTTAAACGGGACTAACTTATAAAGTAAACTCTCATCAATCACTAAAGTCTGATTAGGGCGCACATGACTAAAGCTAACCTCGCCTAATTTATAACGCACCCCACTATCGTAACGTAAGTTTATTTTGGCTGTATGTGTGGACTGAGTGACTGTTACATCATGCTCTAACCATTGGCCATCAAAATAACCACGTTCTAAGGCCATGTTTTGCAACATTGTTTTGGCGTTTTCGTAGCGACCATGATGTAACACAGTACCTACTTTAAGCGGAAAAGTTTCTTTAAGTGCAGTAAAGGCGATATCGTTACCTGCCTCTCCTACATAAGATAAATTCACGCTCTCAATGATGATGGGCTGATTTAAGGTAACGTCGATTTCGATAACTTTTTCTAAACGATTAAATTTAATGTCTGCTTCATAGTATCCCAATGACTCTAGGGCTTCACGTGTCGATTTACGGAGTCTGACTAAGGTTTCACGCCATTGGGCTAAATCGTCTTTATTTAAATCACCAATATAGGCTTCTATATTAGTTTTTACTTCAGCCGTCACACCTTGCACTTTTAAAGTGACTTTTTCGGAAGGTTTAGTAAATTTAGCCACATAGTCCTCAAGTTCACTAAAACGGTTTTCTGCCGCTATTGCTGCTTGAGCCAACATCAACATTAAAGATACCGTAACTAAGCGACCCCACATGCCATCCATCCTAACAATCATCAAAAAATCAGACTTTTCACCTAAACACACAAATTGTGTTGACGTGAATGATACGCGACACGCGCGTAAGCCCCTAAAAAAACTAATAATACCGTTTTTTTGACTTTTATTAGTTATCTTATGGTTATGGTTACAAAACCACTGCTAAATGCTAGTCTAAGCGAACTTACGCTTTTGGCGAAATGCGTAACCTCATAATCAAGTAAGATAATTTTAAGTCAGAGCAGACACTATGGCGCACAATCAGTTTGATTTATTAAAAACAAAACGCTTTTTACCCTTCTTTTTGACCCAATTTTTGGGTGCTTTTAACGACAACGTCTTTAAACAAAGTTTAATAATTTTATTAGCCTTTAATGCCGCAAGCATGACCACCTTATCTGCTAGCACCTTAGCCAATTTATGTGCAGGCTTGTTTATTTTACCGTTTTTTTTATTTTCGGCTACCGCAGGTCAATTAGCCGATAAATACGAAAAAACCAAGCTCATTAAAATTATTAAAGGCATAGAAATTTTGATTATGCTGTTAGCTGCCATAGGCTTTCATTTTGAGCAGTTATGGCTCTTATTAACGGCATTATTTTTAATGGGAACACATTCAACCGCGTTTGGCCCTATTAAATATGCCATATTACCTCAAGCTTTAACTAAAAATGAATTAATCGGCGGTAACGCTTTAGTTGAAATGGGTACATCTCTCGCGATTTTATTTGGTGCAATGTTAGGCGGTTTTTTAATCGCTATTAAACCTGAAGGTAAAGAATTTGTTTCTATTGCCATTTTAATTATTGCCGTTATAGGATTTATCAGCTGTTGGCGTATTCCGCGTGCCGAATCAGCCAACACCGAGTTAAAAATTAATTGGAACCCAATTACCGAAACATGGCGTAATTTTTTATTTATCAGACAAAACAGAACCATCTTATTGTCTATTTTGGCCATTTCGTGGTTTTGGTTTTATGGGGCAACTTTTTTAACACAAATACCCAACTACACTAAACAAGTCTTAGGCGGTGATGAACACGTGGTGACTTTTTTACTCACCATATTTTCGGTGGGTATCGCGATTGGTTCTTTGTTATGCGAAAAACTTTCTGATAAAAAAGTCGAGCTGGGTTTAGTACCTTTTGGCTCTATTGGTTTAACGTGTTTTGGTATAGATTTATATTTAGCCACCGCGCACGAATTATTGCAGGTAATAACATTGTTAATGCTTTTTTAATGGTGTTATCGGCAGCGTTAGCCATTGTTGTATTATCAGTATTTAAACGTAGTATTTCTGAGTTGTTTTTAATAACTGCTATTTTAAGTGCCGTTGTATCTATATATATTTATAGCGTTGTACCCGAATTTTTTATGCGCTTTTTAATATGGATATTTTTAAGCTTTTTTTACAATATTAAAAAAACCAACTTACAACATATTCCTGATGAGGGTGGCTGTGTATTAGTGTGTAATCATGTCAGTTTTTATGATGCGCTTATTTTATCAGCAGCGATTCGTCGGCCACCACGTTTTGTGATGTATCACACCATCTTTAAAACCCCTATTTTGAGTTTTATTTTTAGAACAGCCAAAGCGATTCCTATTGCACCCGCCAAAGAAGATGCCGCACTGCTCGAAAAAGCCTATGCCGATATTGCCCAAGCCTTAGCCGATGGCGAAGTCGTGTGTATTTTTCCTGAAGGACGCATTACCGACACAGGTGAAATGTACCCGTTCAAAAATGGTATTATGCGTATTATCGAAACCACGCCTGTACCTGTTATACCCATTGCCTTACGCGGTATGTGGGGCAGCATCAGCAGCCGTAAAGACGGNNTACGTGGAGATTGGAAATAAATGCGTTTACTGTTGCGTGTTAGCCTACTTTTAATGAGCCTATTCACTAGTCATCAGGTGTGGGCTCATGCTAAACCACAAGCACAAAGCCCATTAGCCAATGCTCAGTTGAATGAGGCCAAAGAGATTCGTTTACAGTTTAGCGAAACGCTAGAACCTGCCTTTTGTACCGTGCAACTGTTTAATGAGAATGGTGTAAAAATCAACTTAGCCAAACCAACAATAGACGATAAAACACTGTTTGTGGCTTTACCTGCCTTAATTAAAGGTCGTTATAGCGTTAAATGGTCGGTGGTCTCGGTAGACGGCCATCGTACCAAAAGCAGTTATTATTTTTTTATTAAATGAATGAGCTGTTGTTGGCATGGCTTGAGCCTGCCTTATTAACGAGCCTGTATAGCTTGCTTGCCTTGTTATCAGGCTCGGTTTTAATGTCGCTGGCTCTACCAACGTGGTCATGGCGTAAAGTGGCACAAGGCAGTGTTTATGCACTCACCCTACTGTTACCGTGTTATTTGTGGCATATCACCGTATCATTAACCGATAGTGACTGGCCAAACTTGCTCTATTCTGCAAAATTGGTAATAACTCAGTCAAATCTAGGCCAAATGTGGCTTTTATTATGTGCTGCTAATGGTGTTGCTTTAATTACTTTATTCACACCTACACTCCCCCAAAATACCCAAAAAATTGCTTTATTAAGTGCGTTTTTTTTAGCCTGTTTAGCACGAGCCGCCAGTGGCCATGCCGCAGATGCTGGTTTATTAAGCGGTGATGTATGGATTCATAGCCTACACATTGTGGCCGCTTGCTCATGGTTAGGAATTATTAGTTGTTATTTATGGACAATGATAAAAGACAAACAACAAACGCATTTATCTACCGCCACCACGCATTTGTCCGAAGTCGCCACTTTATGTTTATTGGCCTTAGTGTTAACAGGTTTTGCAGACAGTTTACGTATGTATCAAATGGCTGATAATTTTTGGCAATCAGATTATGCACGGCTATTATTTGCTAAACTCAGCTTAATGGTATTGGCGGTTATTTTAGCGAGTATTAATCGTTTTTTTGTGATGCCACGTTTGCTGTACTATAAACGCGCTTTTTATGGTATCACTCTCATAGAAAGCTTTATTTTATTAATCATTGTATGTCTCGCCACCCTATTGGGTGCGTCAATGCCAGATGCCTAACCATGACACCAAACCCACCTGTTTTATCGTTAAAAAGCCTGCGTAGCAAAGCTCTTGCCATGCTGACACGGCGCGAACATAGTCAGTTTGAATTACACGCAAAATTGGCCGAATTGGGTGCAGATGCTACACAAATTAGCACAATTATTAACGAGTTAATCAGCCAATCATGGCAAAGTGATACGCGTTTTACCGAAGTGTTTATTCGCTCTTATGCACGTAAAGGTCAAGGTGCGCTAAATATTCGTCAAGAGTTAAAATTACGTGGCATTACCGATAAAGACCTTATAGAACCACTATTAGCGGAGCATGATTGGTTTAGACTCGCCCAAGAAACTCGCTTAAAAAAGTTTGGCGAAGAACTGCCCACCGAACCTAAAGAGCAAGCACGTCAATTACGTTTTTTACAATATCNNCAAAAACCTCTGTTTATTAAACCATCCATTCATGTTTTTAACAGATAACACTCTAGCCGCACCGCAATAACGCGTTATAATCTTCGCCCTTAATAATTTACTTGCTCAGAATAAAATTCATTCTAGCCCTCATTTGTTCTCGGAGTATTCATGCGTAGCAGTGCAGACATTCGCGAAGCCTTTTTAAGTTTTTTTGAAGCCAAAGGTCATACCCGTGTTGCTTCTAGCTCACTTATTCCCGCAAATGACCCGACGCTGTTATTTACCAACGCAGGCATGAATCAATTTAAAGATTGTTTTTTGGGTTTAGATAAACGCGCTTATACCCGTGCGGTTAGCTCGCAAAAATGTGTACGCGCAGGCGGCAAACACAACGACCTCGAAAATGTAGGTTATACCGCGCGTCATCATACTTTTTTTGAAATGTTGGGTAATTTTAGTTTTGGTGACTATTTTAAGCGTGACGCTATTGCCTATGCGTGGGAATTTTTAACCTCACCTGCTTGGCTCAATATTCCTAAAGAGCGTTTATGGGTCACCATTTACGCCAGCGATGACGAAGCCTTTCAATTATGGCAAGACGAAGCTGGTGTACCTGCCGAGCGTATTATTAGAATTGGTGACAACAAAGGCGCACCTTACGCCTCGGATAATTTTTGGGCGATGGGTGACACAGGGCCTTGTGGGCCTTGTACCGAAATTTTTTATGACCACGGTGAAGATATTTGGGGCGGCTTGCCCAACAGTGCCGACGAAGACGGTGACCGTTATATCGAAATTTGGAATAACGTTTTTATGCAGTTTAACCGTACCGC
>DDBM01000255.1:13783-18061 GCA_002333125.1 Moraxellaceae bacterium UBA2032
GCATTAGCCCAAGTAATGGGTGAAGCCTATCCTCAATTAATAGAAAGCCAAGCGCATATTGCCAAAGTATTAAAACAAGAAGAAGAACAGTTTGCGCGTACTTTAGAGCAAGGTCTAAAAATTCTTGAACAAGATTTAGTAGGCTTACAAGGCACTGTGATTGCAGGTGATGTAGTATTTAAGCTTTACGACACCTATGGCTTTCCGATGGATTTAACAGCCGACATTGCGCGCGAGCGTAATTTAAGCATTGACGAAGCAGGTTTTAATGCCTGTATGGATGCGCAACGCGAACGCTCACAAAAGGCAGGAAAATTTAAGGTTGATTATAACGCCGTATTAAAAGTTGATAGCGATACTGTATTTTTAGGCTATGAACACGCCCAAGCAACAGGTCAAGTCCTTGCTTTATTTATGGGTGACGAAAGCGTTGGCCACCTTAACGAAGGTCAACACGGCGTAGTTATCTTAAGTCAAACCGCTTTTTATGCCGAATCGGGTGGTCAAGTCGGTGACTGTGGTGTGTTAACGGTCGGTCATACCCGTTTTGAAGTCCGTGATACCACTAAAGTGGGTGGCGCATTTTTGCATCATGGTATTGTTACTCAAGGTCAACTCTTACTTAAAGATAATGTGTTTGGTCAAGTTGATACCAGCATTCGCGCCAATACTGCGCGTAATCACTCCGCCACTCACCTACTCCATGCTGCATTGCGCCAAATTTTAGGCACACACGTTCAGCAAAAAGGCTCCTTAGTTTGCGCCGATTATTTACGTTTTGACTTTGCTCACACCGAAGCCGTAACACCTGCACAAATGACGCAAATCGAAGCCTTAGTTAATAATCAAATTTTTGCTAATACGCCCGTTTGTACCGAAGTCACCGACATCGAAACCGCCAAAAACAAAGGTGCAATGGCCTTATTTGGCGAAAAATACGGCGATAGCGTGCGCGTATTAAGCATGGGTATTAATAACTTTTCGGTTGAGTTATGTGGTGGCATTCATGTTAATCGTACAGGTGATATAGGCTTACTCAAAATTACTAGCGAAGGTGGTGTTGCCGCAGGAGTACGTCGTATCGAAGCCAAAACAGCAACAGGCGCATTAGCTTGGTTTTACGAAAGCGAACAAACCCTTGCCACGATTACACAGCTCGTCAAAGGCCAACGTCAAAATACTGCCGACAAAGTGCAACAGCTTACCGAACGCACCCGTGAGCTAGAAAAAGAAATCGAAAAACTCAACCTTAAACTAGCCAACAGTGCAAGCGGTGACTTATTGGCTCAAGTACAAGAAATTGATGGTGTTAAACTATTAGCCGTTAAAGTTGATGGTGCAGATGCTAAATCTCTGCGTACCACCTTTGAGCAAGTCAAAAGCAAATTAACGTCTGGCATCATTTTATTAGCTGCCGCCGACAGCGAAAAAGCCACCGTAATTGCGGGTGTTAGCAGCGATTTAACTAGCCGCTTTAAAGCAGGCGACTTAGTACAACATATTTCGGTGCAACTAAGTGGTAAAGGTGGTGGCCGCCCCGATGTAGCTCAAGGCGGTGGCTCTAACGTCAACGCCCTGCCTCAAGCCCTTGCTAGCATTAGCACGTGGGTAAAAGAACGTATTTAATTATCTCTCTGTTGGCAACAGAGCATTGACCATACAAAAGGTAAAATTATGGCATTAATCGTACAAAAATATGGTGGAACTTCAGTAGGCTCACCAGAACGAATTCAAGCAGTGGCCGAGCGTGTTAAACGTTGGCATCAACAAGGTCACGATATTGTGGTGGTGGTTTCG
Source organism: Moraxellaceae bacterium UBA2032 (assembly GCA_002333125.1). Taxonomy (GTDB): domain Bacteria; phylum Pseudomonadota; class Gammaproteobacteria; order Pseudomonadales; family Moraxellaceae; genus Agitococcus. The sequence continues at coordinate 15,581 of DDBM01000255.1, forward strand.
GCCATGAGTGGCGAAACCAATCGTTTATTAGGCTTAGCCAAAGCAATCACCGATGATCCAGACCCACGCGAAATTGACCAAATGGTGTCCACAGGTGAGCAAGTCACTATTTCTTTATTAGCAATGGCACTGCAAAAAACAGGTGTTGCTGCTAAGTCTTATACAGGCGCACAAGTTGCTATTCGTACCGATAGTGCTTTTATGAAAGCCCGTATCGAAGCCATTGATGACGCTAAAATGCGTGCCGACCTAGCACAACGTAAAGTAATTGTTGTCGCTGGTTTTCAAGGGGTTGATACCGAAGGTAACATTACTACCTTAGGTCGTGGTGGCTCAGATACCACAGGGGTTGCCTTAGCGGCTGCCCTAAAAGCAGACGAGTGCCAAATTTATACTGACGTAGATGGTGTTTACACTACCGACCCGCGTGTAGTACCACAAGCGCGTCGTTTAGATAAAATCACCTTTGAAGAAATGTTAGAAATGGCCAGCTTGGGTTCTAAAGTATTGCAAATTCGCTCCGTTGAATTTGCAGGAAAATACCAAGTGCCATTACGCGTATTGTCTAGCTTCGTAGAAGGCGAAGGCACTTTAATTACTACTGATTCGGAGCAAACAATGGAACAACCCGTTATTTCTGGTATCGCGTTTAACCGTGATGAAGCCAAACTCACTGTGCGTGGCGTACCTGATACACCGGGCATTGCCTTTAAAATGTTAGGGCCGATTAGCGAAGCCAATATCGAAGTAGATATGATTGTGCAAAACGTCGGTGCAGATAACACCACCGATTTTACGTTTACGGTGCATCGTAATGACTTCCGTAAAGCATTACCAATTTTAGAAAAAACAGCACAAGAAATTGGCGCACGCCAAGTTATTGGTGATGAAAAAATTGCTAAAGTTTCGTTAGTGGGTGTAGGTATGCGCTCACACGCAGGTGTTGCTAGCAAAATGTTTGGTGTATTAGCCAAAGAAAACATTAATATTCAAATGATTTCTACTTCCGAAATTAAAATCTCGGTTGTGGTAGAAGAAAAGTATATGGAATTAGCAGTTCGTGCCTTGCACACTGCTTTTGACTTAGACGCAGCTGACGCCTAAACATCATGTAAGTATAGGTATATGATTAGGATTTGGCCAATAATGGCTAAGTCCTATTTTCTTTTTAGTAAATTTTGTCTTATTTCATCTGTTATTTTGTACAGAATGGCGTTTGTCTCTTGCTTTTATTTGTCAGACAAAATAATACTAGAGTCTAGTTATAACTTAACTAATTAAAGGACTTAAGCGTAATTTTGTTAATGTCCGATGATATACAGGATTTATTATTGCTCGATTTATGCAGTCTCTTATTTTAAATTACTTCTGCTTAAATCTATTACTCAAGGAGTTTAACTATGTTAATTCTAACTCGCCGTGTTGGCGAAACATTAATGGTTGGTGATGAAGTTAGCGTCACGGTATTAGGTGTCAAAGGTAACCAAGTACGTATTGGTGTTAATGCCCCTAAAGAAATTGCTGTTCACCGTGAAGAGATTTATCAACGAATTCAACGTGAAAAAGTCATCAATCAACACCACGAACATGATGATTTACATGACTAATATGACATTTAGAACTTAGGCAATACACCCGCTTAAGTCCTAATTTACTCAAAATACCTTAGCTAGTTTGCGACGACTGTTGATGTATATTTGAGTAATGCCATATAAAAAACAAGAAAGCCCAAGTATTTCATCTTCCTGAAACTTGGGCTTTTTCTATAACATCCTGTAATTACATCATGTATCCTGCAGCGTCCACTCCTCCCTATCACTTACGCGGTTATGCAATGCGTAAATTCAAGTTAATCCTATGCGTTCCCTTTGCTGCTAACGCTTATTGAGTTTTCATCGTCCTAAATCCACTCAATATTTTAACTATCCTAGTTAACATCCCGTTCGTCCTGCGGCTTTTTTAGACTTACGCGGTTATGCAATGCGTAAGTCCTATTTCCTATCCTTATGTAGCATCTTGCTGTAATCCTGTGCCGTGTGTGTATTATTACCGTTATTTTAAGTAAAAAATATCGCATAACATGGCAATCGCTGTAGAATTTCATCTACAAAAAGCTAGGCAATCGCCCTGTTTTAAAAAATACCGTATAATCGTTAGGTATTTTTATTAACGGAGTTTTTATGATGAGTCATGACCCTATTGTTATTGTAAATGGTGCGCGTACCCCAATGGGTGGTTTTCAAGGTTGTTTTGCCAGTGTTACTGCCCCCGAATTAGGCGCGGTCGCCATTAAAGAAGCGGTTGCTCGTGCTGGTTTACAACCCGATGATATTCAAGAAGTGATTATGGGTTGTGTGTTACCTGCTGGCTTAAAACAAGGCCCTGCACGTCAAGCCATGTTAAAAGCAGGCTTACCTGCTAGCACAGGTGCAACCACCATTAATAAACTGTGTGGTTCTGGCATGAAAGCCACCATGTTTG
>DDBM01000121.1 GCA_002333125.1 Moraxellaceae bacterium UBA2032
GTAAAGAACGTACTAACAGCCGCCCTGCTCCACGTCGTGATGCCCGTATTGATGATCGTGGTTTCCGTGGCGAAAGCCGTCCAGCCGTTCCTCGTTTTGACGACCGTGCTGACCGCGCACCGCGCACTTTTAATGATGCTCCGCGTACATTTCACGATGCACCACGTTCAGAACCGACTCAACCACGTTTTGACAATGCGGCACCGCGCGATTTTAATCGTGATGCACCACGTAGCCAAGACTTCCAAGCGGCTCGCGCGCAACCACAACCACGCCGTTTTGAAAACGCGCCTTATAGCTTTGAGTCAGACCGTGCTCGTCGCCCTGCTCGTGCTGAAGGTGCTGATCGTCCAGCGCGTGATTTTGGCAACCGTGACTCGGCTCCGCGTGGCGATCAACAACCACGTCGTTTTGCCGCACGTGATGACCGTAGCTTTGCTGACAAACCTCAACGTAGCAGCGAAGCTCAAGGCCAAGGCCAATTTGACAAGCCACGTCGCGCTCCACAAGAGTGGACACGTCGCTAATCATAACGTGTCAGTGAGCTTGCTCACTTAACACGAAAAAAGGCGAACTTCGGTTCGCCTTTTTTATGGCAGGTTTATGTTGCCTAAGTTTTGCCTAAGTACAGTCAATATCGTATGCTCCACTACATTTTTGTGATCTTCTGTGGAAACTTTAACTAATGACGATGATGAATCTTTCACCCCATAATATTTACCTACTGTTAGCGTTAGTTTTCGTTATCATCTTCGTACTTTTGGCATTTAAGCTATTCACCGCGTCTCAAACTTCATCAGCCAATAAAACCACCCTCAGCAGTAAAGCCTCCACCGAAACCCCCGCTTTTTTTGAGAATATTGTTATTCGAGCTGGATTTACTCCTGATGTGGTGCTTCATGTTGCCGCGAGTGTTGGCCAAGCTTGTGAACATCGTTTAGCCAAAGCCATTGTCAGCGAAGCGCAAACACGGAAACTCCCCATTAATGCCGTTCAAGACTTTAAGCTACACACAGGCTATGGCATGACGGGTAATGTTGATGGAAGAATTATTGCAGTGGGTAGTTATACCTTGATGCAGGAACTGGGCATTAATACTTTATTAAGCCCTGAAAAAGCCAATGAACTACAAAAAGAAGGCACGAGCGTCATTTATATCAGCATTAACAGTTATTTGGCGGGCATTATAACTATCACTAAGCTGTTACCCGCCTCTTAAAACAAGGGCGAAATTTATTCGCCCCACCACCATCACCAATTAGAAGACACCGCCGCATTTTTCTCACGCCAAGCCTTCGGTGTTGCCCCCGTCCACCGTTTAAACGCATGATTAAACGCGCTTTGTTCGGCATAACCGAGCAATAGAGCAATTTCGCTTAATGAGGTATTGCTCTTGCTTAAATAACGCTTGGCTAATTGCAAACGCGCATCATCTAACAGCACTTGAAACTTTAAGCTCCGCTCATCCAAACGACGTTGTAAAGTTCTTGGCGAACAGTGCATACGCATGGCAACCACATCTAAATTCGGTGTTGCCGCATGAATCGCCGCATGAATCGCATGACGCAAAGCATCGACAAACTCATCATTCGCAGGTAGTTGCTGAAGTAGATTTTCGGCTTGGCGATCCAAAATATCGCGTAACACGGGGTCTGGTTTAGCAACAGGCTTCGCTAACCATAACGCAGGAAATGCCAAAGTGGTATAGCTGGCTTCAAAACGAACGGGACAGCGAAAAAAGTCCTCATATGGTTTAATATCACTGGGCGTAGGATTAATAAAACTCATATAAGATGGCGTAAAATCAGGCTCAATAATATAGCGAATATAACTAACCAACGCCGCTTGTACTGTTTGATCGGCCAATTCACCCGTTACACCGAGTTCTGCGCCCCACTGCAACAACACTAAGTCGCCTTCAAAGCTGACTTTTAAGTCATTAACGGCATAGACCAAATCTTCAAAACGCTGAAGGCGTAGTAATGCTTCGCCTAAGGTATTACAGGAGTAGGAAACATAACCCAATATCCCCAAATGGCGCGGAGTAATACGGCTACCGACCTTCAAACCAAAAAAAGGGTCTTGCGTTAATTGCGACACGCGTTCGAGCATCTCTCGCCATTCTTGAAATGGCACACGAATACGTTCATCTAAATCGGGGCGCGGGCGTTGTAAAACGGTTTCCGCATCCAAGCCACGCTCATTGAGCCATTCAAATAATAAGCACACATACGTGCCAGNNGGTGTTTTATGATGGTTTGGTTTATTTTGCTGTTGAAAGCCTGTGGCTTTTTGGTCTTTTTTGGCTCGCAAGGCATCGGCAATAAACTCTGACAACGTGACAGGCTCTTTGCTCTCGCTATTTTCACGGACTTCGGTCATTGCTGATTGTGGCTCAGTAGCGACAGTTTCTGTAGTGGTTAGTGCTATTGGTGACGTCATAAAAAATCCGCATCAAACATAAAGTATCAATTCAGGCTCAAGCAAAACAACCGCTTGCTTAGATGAAGATTATAACCTAAATTGACAATACATCATTTTCCTTGTTGTCACTTCATCGGCATATCTTTCTAAAGTCATTAANNTTGTCAACGATAATTCCCTTAAAGACTTGAATATTTTAAAATTTTTGCCAGTTTAGTCTGCGACATTATGTCACATCGACGATTGCCAATATATGTCCCATACTCTTACTGTGACTCGAGAACAAGGATGTTTGACACTAAAGACAGTCCAATAGCGAGCCCGTTTTATATTGTACTGGTTTTTTTTACCTATTTAACCACACAAAAAACAAGGAAATAGTCCATATTTTTGTGATATACGTTATTAAATGACTGCCGCACTTATTTTCTGGAGTATCGTAAGGAATCGATAAATGGTGATGATTAGACCGAAAAAACCCGCTCAACTAAGCCATCAAATTGTGCTTATTTTGCTGATCAAATGCTGTCTGTTATGGCTGATTTGGTTGCAATGGTTTTCCCATCCTGTCGCACTGCACATGAAAGTAGATGACAACCGTATTCAACAGCAATTTTTCTCGCCTTCCCTTCCTACCTCTCCCTCACCTAAGGAGTTAAAACCATGAATGAAGTGGTTGAACTGTCGCGAATGCAATTCGGGGCAACCGCTCTGTTTCATTTTCTATTTGTGCCATTAACACTGGGTTTATCGTGGATTTTATTTATTTGTGAAGCGACCTATGTCATGACAAGTCAGCAAATTTATAAAGATATGACTAAGTTTTGGGGCAAATTATTTGGTATCAACTTTGCGATGGGCGTAACGACAGGCTTAACGCTTGAATTTCAATTTGGCACCAACTGGGCGTATTACTCGCATTATGTCGGCGATATTTTTGGTGTCCCGTTAGCGATTGAAGGCTTGATGGCGTTCTTTTTAGAGTCTACGTTTGTCGGTTTGTTTTTCTTTGGTTGGGACAGACTGTCAAAAATTCAACATTTAGGCACGACGTTTTTAGTTGCTGTTGGTTCTAATTTATCGGCATTATGGATTTTAGTCGCTAATGGTTGGATGCAAAATCCAGTTGGTGCTGATTTTAATTACGTCACCATGCGGATGGAACTTACCAGCATGGTTGATGTCTTTTTTAATCCTGTCGCGCAAGTTAAATTCATTCATACCGTTGCCGCAGGTTACGTCACAGCTTCAATGTTTGTCTTAGGTATTTCAGCACTTTATTTACTCAGAGCGCGTGATGTCGGTTTTGCCTTGCGCTCCTTTGCCATTGCCGCCAGTTTTGGTTTAGCGTCAGTATTATCGGTGATCGTGTTGGGTGATGAGTCGGGTTATACTGTGGGTGAAGTGCAAAAAGTTAAAATCGCCGCCATTGAATCCGAATGGGAAACGCAAAAAGCCCCTGCGGCTTTCACCCTCTTTGGCATTCCCAACCAAGCCGAGGAACGCACCGATTACGCATTAAAAATCCCCTATGCCTTAGGTTTAATTGCCACACGCTCCCTTGACCAACAAGTAAC
>DDBM01000210.1:0-215 GCA_002333125.1 Moraxellaceae bacterium UBA2032
CCTTGAGGCAGCGTTAAAATGCGGCCTTTAGGCGTAAACACATAAACTTCATCAGGAAACAAATCAATTCGGACATTTTCGACAAAATCTAAAGAGTTACCTGCATTCTTTTGTAGCTCAATTAACGACGAAAGCCATTCTTGGGCATGCGCTTGTGAGCGATTTTCTACGCCATCCTTATAAAGCCAATGCGCGGCAACACCTTTGTTGGCCAT
>DDBM01000210.1:245-6141 GCA_002333125.1 Moraxellaceae bacterium UBA2032
TCTTTCATTTTTTGATAAATGCTAAATAAATGCTTTTTACGACCTAAAATATGGGCATCAATACCGACTTCTTTTAAGCGGGTTTCTAGTGCACGCTGAATGCTAGTCATGGTTTCGTGGCGGCTACCATAAGCCACTTTAACGGCTTTTTGAATCAGGGGTGCACGCATCGGATACAAAGCGTAAAAACATAAATCTTCGAGTTCTACACGTACTTCGTGCATGCCTAAACGATTGGCTAAGGGGGCGTAAATATCGAGGGTTTCTTGGGCAATACGTTTACGTTTGTCGGGGCGTAACACATCGAGTGTGCGCATATTGTGTAAGCGGTCAGCCAATTTAACAATAATCACCCGAATATCACGGGTCATGGCTAACATCATTTTACGCAAGTTTTCGGCTTGAGCCTCGGCTTTAGAAATATGGCCGACTTTTTCGAGCTTGGTGACACCATCAACTAAATTGGCAACTTCTGAGCCAAACATTTTGGCTAATTCAGATTTGCTAATGCCTGTATCTTCAATCACATCATGCAGCATAGCCGCCATGAGGCTTTGATGATCCATGTGCATGTGTGCCAAAATTTCGGCAACGGCAAGAGGGTGAGTAATATAAGGCGTGCCATCACGGCGCATTTGTGAACCATGCGCTTGTTCGGCAAAAAAATAGGCAGCACGAACGGCAGAAACTTGGTCTTGCGCCAAATAACTATTCAGATGTAAACAAAGAACATCTAATCCAGCGTTCATGGTTCCTCATAAAGAAAAGCTAAGGGGGGAAATATATATCACCCCTCACTTTATTATGCAATGGTGTACAGAGACTTGCGAATTAAAAGCCTGTGCTAGTCTGCGTGTTGGTATCGAGGCTTAAAAAGAAATCATCTTCGGGATCATCTTCAACAACTTGTGTTAATAAATGACGGTCAACAAATCCTTCGGCAATTTCACGTAGTGCCATAACCGTTGGCTTGTCGTTATCCCAAGGCAAAAAAGGCTCTTTGTTGCCCGTTGCTAATTGACGCGCACGTTTGGCTGCCACTAGCACTAATTCAAAGCGGTTGTCTACCGCACCTAAACAATCTTCTACAGTAACACGAGCCATAGTAACAACCTCTAATACAAAAAGTAGCGAACCTTTAATTGTAGGCTAGCTTTAGCTAGACAACAAGTCTTCAATGCGTTGTGCATGGCGAATAAGCTGAATGTTTTGCCGTAAACGTGAGGCTTTGACAATAGAAATTAACTCTGTGAGTGCAGTATCAAAGTCATCGTTAATTACTACATAGTCAAACTCTACAAAATGACTCATGTCAGCAATCGCGCCATTTAAGCGTTTGGTAATGACTTCTTCGCTATCTTGGCCACGATTTTCTAAACGCTGCCGCAAGGCACCACGCGAGGGCGGCATAATAAAAATTGACACTGCTTTGGGGTAACTTCGGCGTACTTGTTGCGCGCCTTGCCAGTCGATTTCTAAAATTACGTCTTTATCCTGATGTAGATTTTGCTCTACATTATCACGTGCCGTGCCATAATAATTATCAAATACTTCGGCATGCTCTAAAAACGCACCTGCCCCAGCCATCTCAATAAATAATGCTTTGGCGGTAAAGTGATAATGTACGCCATCAATCTCACCTACGCGTTGTGGGCGTGTGGTATGAGAAGTAGACACGTTAAGGTTATCGCAATTTTCTAATAAGGCTTTAACTAAGGTGGTTTTGCCTGTGCCAGAAGCGGCAGAAATAATAAAAAGAGTACCAGACATGATGCTTATTCTTAAAAAGAAAAAAATAAAATACAAGTTTGCGGTAAGATTGCTTATCTGTCCACTACTAAGGCGTGTTGACGTTTTGAAATGCGGATGATTTCTCTCAAAGAATTCAAGTAAAATCACCTAAAAATAGGCTTCGACTCCGCTCAGCCTGCGCAAAAACGTACCCTGAGCTTGTCGAAGGGGTAATTTAAGCAAACGTCAACAGCCCCCTAGCTAAGAATCCATTTTTATGACCGAGTTTGCTAATCCTGCTTTATTAAATCGTACTCATGCTATGTCTGTACTCAATGTGTCAGCTTTAAATTTTCATGCAGACCGCGAGCGTTTGTTTAACGAGTTACATACGCGGCCTTTTCCTGTGGTGCAGGAGGGAAGCAGTGTGTCTCAATTGGCTTTACTGCATCATGGTCAACAGCCCGATGTTGAGTATGAGCACCTACAGGCCTTATGTGAGCGTTATGCCGTGCCACCGCCTGCGCGTGGTTCTTCTTGTTATTATCAAGATTTTGGTGGTTTTGAGTTGCGTTGGGAGCGGCACACCGAATTTTCGACTTATACCGTGATTCATCGTGCCGATAAATTACAGCCCTTTGCACATACGGCTTTGTCGTTATTACCGATTGCATGGCTTTCGGGTTTGTCGGGCGAGATAGTGAGTGGCCAACACATTGATATTATGGCAATGCCTGAGCAAGCATCATCGCCCGATACCTTGCGTCATTATTTTGAAGGACATCGTTTAATTGGCTCATGGATGGGAGATAAAGAAGCACGTTTGTGGACGGCATACCGTATTCATAGTGATGGTTTTGGCCGTATTTTAATTCAAAATAAGCANNTTTCCGATGGCGCGGCGTATTGCGCCCGAAGTGGATGCAATGGATACCCAATTAGCGGCTATTAACCAGCAAATGACTAGCATTAAAGGCTTAGAGGACGAAAGACGTTTGTTGGCACAATTATCCACGTTAGCAGCGCGTATAGAGCAGTTGATTTCGGATAGTAATTTTAGGTTTTCGGCGGCGCGTGCTTATTATGATTTGGTGATGAGTCGTTTAGCCGATTTACGTGAGCAAGAAGTGGCAGGCTTGCAAACCTTTAATGAGTTTTTACGGCGGCGTTTAACACCTGCCTTTAGAACCTGTGAGTCGGTTAGTGGGCAATTAGATGATTTGTCACAGCGTATAGATAGAGCCAGTGAGTTATTGCGTACTCGTGTTGACCTAACCCTAGAAGCTCAAAATCAAGACTTATTACAGTCCTTAAACCAGCGTAGTAAGGTGCAGTTGCAATTACAACAAGCGGTAGAAGGTTTGTCGGTGGCGGCTATTAGTTATTATTTGGTGGGCTTGGTTAAGTATATGCTGCTGTCGGCGGCCGATATGGGCTGGATACAGCATGCCGAATTATGGGTGGGCGTGTCTGTGCCTGTGTGCGTGTTTTTGGTGTGGCGTGGCGTGCATCGCTTGCATAAGGGGTTGGATAAGGGGTGATAAGAACTCCCTCTCCNNGCACTCACCGATTTAGAGCCAAGGGTATTGGCCTCGCGGTTAAGTTCTTGCATCAAAAAGTCTAATTTACGCCCCACAGCACCATCTTGTGCTAATACCCGTTTAATTTCGAGCAAGTGTGCGCTCAAACGGTCTAATTCTTCGGCTACATCAATTTTATGAGCAAATAACACCATTTCTTGTTCTAGACGTTCTTGATGAAACTCGGCTTTGACTTCTTGTAAACGATTTAATAAGCGTTGTTGGTAATGTGCCAAAATAGTCGGCATCCGTTGCCGTACTTTGTCGCACTCGGCATCAATCGCCTCAAGACGCTGGCTAATAAACGCGCCTAATGCCTGACCTTCGCGCTCACGCATCGCCACAAAATCGTTCAATGTTTGTGTAAATAAAGTGTTGGTGGCGGTAATTAATTGTTGTTGATTCGGCTCGGCTACACATACCACCCCCGGCAGGCGCAAAATATCAGCCGCATTGAGTGGGGCAGCATGACGTGCTAATTGGTCAATTTGACTTGCCGCCTCAACCAAACGTGCTGCTAATACCTGATTAATATGGATATTAGATAAGTTGCTCTCAACCGCTTCGTGTTTAATCCAGATGTCTATTTTGCCACGACTTAATTGTTTGCGTAATTGCTCGCGTAGGGGCATTTCTAATTCGCGTACTGCATCGGCCAATCTAAAGTTAGGCTCTAAATACCGATGATTAACCGAGCGAATTTCACACACTAATAAGCCAAATTCACCGCGTAGCTCGTTTCTAGCAAAAGCAGTCATGCTATAAATCATAAAAATACCTATTAAAAATTTATTACTTAGCGGTAGATTGTAGTCGCTTGAGGGTATAATTAAACTTATTTAACCAAAGAACAACGCCATTATGAGTAATTTACAACAAGCCTTAGCGACTTCTATTCCTAAAGACATGACATTTAAGCGCAGCGGTGGACGTGATGTGAGTGACTTACGTCAAATTAAAATTACCCGTAATTACACCAAACATGCCGAAGGTGCAGTCTTAATTGAATTTGGCGAAACCAAAGTATTATGTACCGCGTCGGTAGACTCTGGTGTGCCACGTTTTTTAAAAGGCAAAGGTGAGGGCTGGATTACGGCCGAATATGGTATGTTGCCGCGTTCTACGCATACCCGTAACGACCGTGAAGCTGCCAAAGGCAAACAAAGTGGTCGTAGCCTTGAGATTCAACGCTTAATTGGCCGTAGCTTACGTGCCATGGTAGACCTCAAAAAGCTAGGCGAAAATACCATTGTGATTGACTGTGATGTGATTCAAGCCGATGGTGGTACACGCACTGCGTCTATTACAGGTGCTGCGGTTGCTTTGGTTGACGCATTGACTTATATGCTTAACAAAAAGATGATAAAACAAGACCCTATTAAGCACTTAATCGCGGCTGTTTCGGTTGGCATGGTCAAAGAGCAAGCAGTATTAGATTTAGATTATGACGAAGATTCTAACTGTGATACCGACATGAATGTCGTGATGACACAGTTAGGTGGTTTTGTTGAAGTACAAGGCACCGCCGAGGGCAAAGCCTTTACACGTGAACAAGCCGATGCCATGTTAGCCTTAGCCGAAAAAGGTATTCAAGCCTTAATTCAGCAACAGCAGCAAGCCTTAGGTTGGTAAACAAGTGAGTGCGTTGCTCCAGTAGGGCAATGCACTCCTATTAAAAATGTGATGCAGTTGGCATTAATGGATATAACGCCTTGTGAAGTTGTAAAAAAAACGATAATCATAAAAAATTGCATTATGTTATTTTCCCCTAACGTTGGGGGTGTTACTCATAAAATAATCATAAGTCGCCTCGTATGTTTGCTTTTAATCAAAATAGTCTAAAAAAATTAGACCAGTCAGTGCTAATCAATCTCGGTGGCGCAGCAGGATTGTCGTCGCCATTAATAAAGCGTGTTATTACGCTTTACCAGCAAGATGCTAATCAAATGGTTAATGGAATTAGTCATGCTTTATCTGTAATGGACTTTGAGCAGGCCTTTAGATTGGCACATTCGCTCAAATCATCTTCGGCAACCATTGGGGCTAATATGGTCGCGGAGATAGCCAAACAAATAGAAAGTGCGCTTAAACAACAGCAATACACGCAGCTTTCGAGTTTGGTAGAGATTTTGCATATAGAGTATCAGCATTTAATGGCAGAGTTTGCCACCATAGTGTTTGAATAAATTTTTAGGACTGGCGTAATGATGATGTCTTTACGTCCTGTATCTCATTGGCCAATTTTTACATATTTAACAGCGTTTAGGTGTTACACACAAAGGGTACATTTTGTGGACTAAAGGTCGGCACATTAGCCATAACCACCTACGTTTGATATAAAAAATTGGAATGAGGATTAAAGCGCGCTTATTGATTAATAGGTGTCAGTCACGTTTTTTGTTTTTGGGTAGATAGGTTATGGTACAAAAAAAAGTTCTTCTTATTGATGACGATAGGGTCATTTGCGAAGTTGCCGCACAGATGTTGTCAGAAGAAGGATTTACTGTCATTACTGCTCAAACAGCTACCTTAGGCTTAGAGGCAGTTGCCCAACACAAACCCGATTTAGTCTTGCTTGATGTGGT
>DDBM01000210.1:6171-8655 GCA_002333125.1 Moraxellaceae bacterium UBA2032
CATAGCGAAGCGGCCTTAGCCAATGCACAGCGTTTGGCACATTTGGGCAGTTGGGAGTGGTATCCAGAGCAAGATGTGACTGAGCGTTCGGACGAATACTATCGTATTTTTGGGGCAGATAAAGCCTTATTGTCGCCTTCAATGTCTGCGATTTTGCCGCAAATTCATATTGAAGACCAAGTACGGGTCAAAAAAGCCTTAGATCAAGCTCAAAAGCAAGGTCTGCCTTATCAGCAAGAATTTAGGATTTCTGCGCCGCATAATGGAATGCGCGTGTTACATGAGCAAGCGCGTGTATTTAAAACGCCCTCAGGACACATTGATTATATCGAAGGTATTACCCAAGATATTACCGAGTTAGTCGATGCTCAAAAACGCATTCGCAGTTTAGCGTATTACGATAATTTAACGGGCTTAGCTAATCGTCAATTGTTTAGAGAGTTGTTACAGCATGAGTTACAACGCGCTTTACGCCAAGATGCTCAATGTGCCTTATTATTCATAGATTTAGACCGTTTTAAACGCATTAACGACACATTAGGTCAACCTGCGGGCGACCTCGTTTTACAAACTATTGGTAATCGTATTAATTCGTGTATTCGAGGCTGTGATGTGGCCGCATTACATTATGAAGATGACCAAAAATTGGAACAAGTAGCGCGTTTAGGCAGTGATGAATTTACCGTTATTTTAACCGATATAGAACAGCCCGAAGATGCCGCTCAAATTGTACAACGTATTTTAGAGGCCATTGCTCAACCAATAGAGGGTTTAGGGCAAGAAGTATTGGTCTCGGCCAGTATTGGTATTGCTTTAGGGCCTCAAGATGGCTCAGATGTAGAAACCCTGATTAAAAATGCCGATTTAGCGATGTATGCGGCTAAAGATAAAGGCCGTAACACCTATCAATTTTTTGATAAAACCATGAATGACGTGGTGTTAGATAAATTTGCCCTCGAAAATGATTTGCGTAAAGCCATTGAGCAAGACCAATTAGAGCTGTATTTTCAGCCCAAAATAAACCCCATCACAGGTGAAATTGTAGGGGCAGAAGTACTATTGCGTTGGAAACATCCACAACGTGGCATGGTTTCGCCCATGACCTTTATTCCTATTGCCGAAGAATCTGGCTTTATTATTGAGTTAGGCACGTGGGTGTTACAACAAGCGTGTCAAATTAACCACGATTGGCAAGCGCGTGGCATGACCATTGTGCCATTAGCCATTAACTTGTCGGCGGCTAATTTTAATCATCCTAATTTATTGCCCGATATTCGCCGCACCTTGGCTGATTTGTCATTAAGTCCGAGTTTTTTAGTGATTGAACTCACCGAAGGGATTTTAATGACCGATGCCAAAGAAACCATAGAAACGCTCACCGCTTTAAAAGAAATGGGTATTTATTTGTCGGTTGATGATTTTGGTACAGGTTACTCTTCATTAAGTTATTTAAAGCGTTTTCCTTTAGATGAACTCAAAATCGATAAAGGTTTTGTACAAGATATTATTAATGACTCTAACGATGCCGCGATTACTGCTGCGATTATTGGTTTGGCGCAAAACTTAAAATTAAATGTGGTTGCCGAAGGCGTAGAAACCACCGAACAAGCTGACTTTTTGTTGCGTCGGGGTTGTAATACCATGCAGGGGTATTTGTTTGCTAAACCAATGCCACAACGTGAATTTGAAGTGTTGTTACAAGCAGGTATAGATATGCGTGATATGCAGGCCGTATTTATGGTGGATTATTGATAGTTAGGGGTAAGTGTAGCTCCTCCTCCTGATAAGGGGGAGGTTGGGAGGGGGTTATCTGCCATACGTAGAACCCCACCCTAGTCCTCCCCTAGATTAAGGGAGGGAATGTTTCTGAACGAGCGGCTCTTTTGTACTAACAAACTGTATTGAAAGTAAATTTATGCTGATTTAGCGTTTTTCAGCCATAGCAATGGTATAAGTTTTGCCTTGTTTTAACTTGCTATAATTGCCAAACACTTCTTTAAAGGTACGTGAAATAAAATCACGCAAGCCGTTAATAGTCACCACATAAAAACGACCACCGACTTCTAAATGTTCAAAGGCATCATATAAATATAGATAATGCTGCTCTTTGCTCACCTTAGCAGGTAAGTTAGACAAAATAATGTCAAACTTACGCGCACCCACTGCACCAAAGCCATTACTTAATAACACTTCGGTATTGTGTAATTTATTAAGCCCACAATTTTTACGCGCATAATCTACCGCAACAAAGTCTTTATCTACTAAAACACTCGTTCCTTGAGGTGCTTTTTTGGCGCAAACCATACCTAATATGCCATAACCACAACCTACATCTAGGCAGTTATCGGTAGGCTTAAACTCAACATGGTCTAACAATAACAAAGAGCCTTCATCTAAACTTTCGGGCGAAAATATGCCCCATGTTGAATGAAAGATGTAATCATCGCCTAATACAGTGTCTTTAAAAACAATGTCTTGCCGCCA
>DDBM01000033.1 GCA_002333125.1 Moraxellaceae bacterium UBA2032
TAATTGTGTAGATACCTTTGCCCTCAGGGAGAGGGTTGGGGTGAGGGCTAAAAGGCAGACACATAGGCCAGCCCCTACCTATTGCACTCTAAAAAAGTACTCACGGTAATAACGCAACTCATTGATAGAATCACGAATATCATTTAAGGCTAAGTGGGTACTTTCTTTAGACATACCTTGCAAAATCTCGGGTCGCCAACGACGTGCCAATTCTTTGACAGTGCTTACATCTAAATTACGATAATGAAAAAACGCCTCTAATTTGGGCATGGTACGGTGCATAAAGCGACGGTCTTGGCAAATGGAGTTACCGCACATAGGCGATTTTTTGGGGTCAACAAAACGACTCAAAAACTCAATGGTTTGTGCTTCGGCTTCGGCTTCCGTAACGGTACTACGACGCACACGCTCTACCAAACCCGATTTGCCATGTTGGCGCGTATTCCANNGTTGCTATTTCGATGATGCGGTCAGAGTCAGGGTCTAAACCGGTCATTTCTAAATCAATCCAAATTAAATTTGTTTCTTTATTTATCGCCATGAGGACTTTCCTAGTATCATAATTAATCGCGTAGAATATATCATAGCGACGTTCTTTCTTCTTCTAAAACTTGAGCCTGTATGAGCAAACGCCACCTCAGTGACCAGCAAACCCGACGTATTAACCATCAACATAGTCAACGTATTGCTAATATTAAAGATAAACCCATTGATGAAAGTAATTTAAGTGCGCCACAAAAAGGTTTAATTATTGCCCATTACGGTCGCCAACTCGAAGTACAAGGCATTGAGGGCGAACACGTAGGGCAAATTTGGCGTTGTCATTTACGTCGTAATTTAGAGGCTTTAGTTACAGGCGATATTGTTATTTGGCAAGCCGACAATACCAATCAAATTGGTGTAGTGAGTGCTTTAATGCCACGTATTTCTTTGCTAACACGGCCTGACCCTTATCAAAAAATCAAACCTGTTGCTTCTAATATCTCATTAATTTTAATTGTTTTTGCCCCACTTCCCACACCATCACTCGGTTTAATCGACCGTTATTTGGTGGCTTGCGAGACGGTAGGCATTCCTGCGTTATTGGTACTTAACAAATCCGATTTATTAGATGACGCAACAGGTGCAGAATTACGCAACTCACTTAACGAATACAAAAGTTTAGGTTACAACAGTATCGAAGTATCCTGTTTAGGTGATTTATCGGCATTACGCGCTCAAATTGGCACTAATAATGTGGCTTTTGTGGGGCAATCGGGCGTAGGCAAAAGCTCCTTAATTAATGTGTTGCTGCCTCATGCCATGCAGCGCGTTAATATTATTTCTGATAACTCACAACTGGGTCAACACACCACCACCACTACACGTTTATTTGCCCTAGAAAATGGCGGCGCACTCATCGACTCACCGGGTATTAGAGAATTTGGCTTGTGGCACTTAAACGAAACCCAAATACAACAAGGCTTTATTGAATTTAGAGACCTTTATGGTACGTGCCGTTTTAGAAACTGCCAGCATCAAAGCGAACCCGACTGCGCTATTAAACTTGCCGCCAGCGAAGGCAAAATTTTAGCTCGACGTTTAGACAGCCTCAATCGTTTGTTAGCCGAGAGTCAATCTAACGAAAAGTACTCTTAATATTTTAAGACTTAGGCAGTTATCAGTTAGTTAAGTCATGGGTTATACTGCGCCAGTTTAATTAAGGTCAACACACTATGCAGCGTTTTTTAGAATTTGTAATAAGCCACTATATATTAGCCAGTGCTTTTGTTGGTTTAATCATTGCTTTTATTATTGTTGAAATGAAGCGTGGCGGCCGTACCGTTAGCCCACAAATGCTCAGTGAAATGATAAATAAGCAAAAAGCCCTTGTTATTGACTTACGCGACCCCAATGAATTTAAGAAGGGACACATTACAGGCAGCGAAAATATTCCTTATGCAAAATTAGGCGATAAGCATAATCATTNNAAAACCGAACATGGCATTAATGAAGTTTTTAAACTTGAAGGCGGCATTGCTAACTGGAAGGCTCTTTCTTTACCTTTAATTAAAAGATAGGTTTTATATGGCTAAGGTCGTTATTTATACCACGCGTATTTGTCCTTATTGTGTACGCGCTAAGCAACTGTTTCAGCGCAAAGGTATTAATTACGAAGAAATTGACGTGAGCTTAGATAATGACTTACGCATAAAACTCGTTGAACGCACTAAACAACGTACCGTGCCACAAATTTTTATTAACGACCAGCATATTGGTGGTTGTGACGATTTATACGCGTTAGAGCGGCAAGGCGCGTTAGACCCCCTACTTGCCCAATAAAAATTAGGAAATGATGATGAGTGAAGAACAAAACCAAGGCGGACAGTTTGGCCTAGAACGTTTATTTGTTAAAGATGTATCGTTTGAAGTACCTAGCTCTAAAGTATTTTTGGGTGAATGGAAACCCGAAATGGACGTACAATTAAACACCGAAACTACTCGTTTAGATGATACNNGGTATCTTTTTGATTTCGGGCGTGCCTGAAGAGCAATTAACCCAATTAGTTGGTGCTTATTGCCCTAATATTTTGTTTCCGTACGTACGTGAAGCGATTTCTGATTTAGTGGGTCGTGGTAGCTTTCCACAACTATTGTTAGCCCCTGTTAACTTTGATGCTTTATTTGCTCAAGCGCAACAACAACGCGCTCAGCAGCAAGCAGCTCCAGCAGCGACTATACAGTAATTGCTTTTTTGTTGTAGGGCTGAGTCATCAGCTCTACAGCGTAAAACTTATAAAAAAATTGAGTGAATATAATTTTTACGTTTAACCAAGCCCAACCCATTTGTGTTTAATACGTTGTTTATCACGCCTGTTTTACCCTAAACCTGCTTTATCCTAAATTAGTCACGCAAACTTAAAATCGGCCAATTTTGTTGCTGTGCATATTGTTTTAAGGTGTCATCTGGGTCAACAGCAATTGGTGTATCAACAATCTTTAACAAAGGTAAATCATTGTGTGAGTCGGAATAAAAAAATACCTGCTCAAACATTATGTTTTGCGTGCTTAACCATGCTTGATAACGGGTGATTTTGCCTTCTTTATAACATGGNNTCACTAATGCCTAAAGCCTCACCTATAGGTTGAGTAATAAAACGATTCGTTGCGGTAATAATTAATAAAAAATCACCTGCGTCACGATGCTGTTGTATTAACGCTTGCGCTTTAGGCAACATGATGGGCTGTATGACTTGAGCCATAAACTGTTGATGTAATTGCTGTAAATAGCTCATGTCGTGTTGTGCTAAAAAACCAAACACAAACTCACTATAGGCAATAATATCGAGTTGGCCAGTACAGTAGTCGGCATAAAATTTGTCGTTTTGGGCTTTATACCACACGCCATCAACTAAACCTTGAGCCACTAAAAACTCACCCCATGCGTGGTCGGAGTCACCTGCAATCAGGGTATTATCTAAATCAAAAATAGCTAGTTTCATGTTTTACTCAACAATTAACACAGGCGCAAACACTGGCAC
>DDBM01000059.1 GCA_002333125.1 Moraxellaceae bacterium UBA2032
ACAAGGTGAGTTAAAAGGGCGCGTTGATACACAAGTCATCACCAAACTAATTCCTAATCTTGCGCAATATCAAGTAATTGCTTGTGGTGGACAAGGTTTTGTTCAAGCTGTTGAGTCTTTAAAACCTTATGTTGATACGCTTCAAGTTGAGTCTTTTTCTCCTATTAAACTCAATACAGCCAATACTCAATTAGGCACAGTGCGCGTTGAACTCAAAGCAAGTCATAAAGTATTAGAGTTAAATCAAGGCGATTCTTTGTTAAATGCTTTAGAAGCTCAAGGCATTTATCCTCCGTCTGGTTGTCGTATGGGAATTTGTCATAGTTGTAGCTGTCAAAAAATTTCAGGCATAACCCAAGATTTACAAACAGGCGAATTGGCAAGCGAGTCACAATCTGCTGTTAAGTTATGCGTTAATCGTGCTTATTCCGATTTAGTGTTAGATATTTAAGGTATTTGCTATGAAAAACAATCGTGTATTGTCTAGTCAAGAATTAGCCCAATTTGGTGCAGAGTTAGATGCCTTAAAAGCGCGTGTTACCGCAGATTTAGGTGAATCAGATGCGCGTTATATAAATAATATTTACAAAGCGGTTAATTATACCGAAGCCGCAGGACGTGGATTGTTATTTGCGGGAATCTTTCCTCCTGCTTGGATTGCAGGAACTGCGTTATTGGGCGTGTCTAAAATTTTAGAAAATATGGAACTTGGCCATAATGTCATGCACGGTCAATATGACTGGATGCGTGACTCGCGTTTTAATGGCAAAAATTATGAATGGGATATTGTGGGTACAGCCGACAACTGGCGCAAAACACACAACTTTAAACATCATACCTATACCAATATTAAAGGCATGGATGATGATGTAGGTTATGGTATTTTGAAGTTATTTCCAGAACAACGCTGGCGGCCTTTTTATTTATTACAGCCTATCTATGCGGTGTTATTTGCCTTGCTATTTCAATGGGGTGTTGCGATTCAAGACTTAGAGTTAGGTAAAGTTTTAAGTGGCAAAAAAACCAAAGCTCAATTAAAAGAGGAATGGCAACCCATTGCAGCCAAAGTAAAAAAACAGCTTTTAAAAGATTATGTGCTGTTTCCATTGTTGGCAGGGCCTTTCTTTTTGCCTGTGTTATTAGGTAACTTGGTAGCTAATGGAATGCGTAATTTGTGGACGTTTACCATTATTTTTTGTGGTCACTTTACGACTGATGCCGAAATTTTTGCTAAAAGTGTGCTAGAAAATGAGACGCGCGGTAGTTGGTATTTACGTCAACTACGCGGCTCAAGCAATTTAACGGGCGGCAAGCTATTTCATATTATGTCGGGTAATTTGAGTCATCAAATCGAACATCATTTGTTTCCTGATGTGCCTGCGCGGCGTTATGCGGCCATGTCGGTAGAAGTGCAAGAAATTTGCGCACGTTATGGCCAACACTATAACAAAGGCTCATTGGTAAAGCAGTTTGGTCAAGTTTGTGGTCGTATTTTGCGTTATGCTTTGCCATCTAAGACAAAAACTGTGAAAAGCAACTTAGTGACTATTCATACCGCTAGCAGGTTAGAACCACAAGAAAATAAATTAGCAGCTTGAGTGGTAGGGTGGGTTGAGGTACGAAATCCATCACATTGATTTTTCAATAAATCGTGGGTTTCCTTCGTCAACCCACGCTACGACTACTGTAATAACTCAGATGCTACTAAGGTTTAATGTTAAAATTTAATATCAAGCCCCATTTCTTTTGCTGATTGTTTCAAACTTTCTTTTATGTCTTCTTCTTGTTTTTGTTTTATCATACTTTCTACTGTTTTAGGACTAAAAAATGAAGGGTCTGTTTTATTTTTTCTAATATACTCAGCTAGATATTCCCTAACGTGTACATATTCACAGATACGACTACATGCATACCACCCTACACTATCAGGAGTTAAATACTCAAAGTCAGCTTGGTCTTGAGTAGCTGAACCAAGTGACTTACCCTTTGCGTTGTGTTTTGCTAAATGTTTTAAAGAGAATTTTTTATTAGCGCAGTCTATATGCCATAAGTGGGAATTATAGTTTTTTGTTTTATGTGTAGTGTTTTTTAACCATACTCGAATAACCTGTATTTTTTCCACAGGGTCTTCCAAAATTTCAGCATTGTAGGCGGCTGCTTCCCATGTTGTTTCTTTGTCTTGGTATACCTTTGTCCAATGTAAAGCATGGGTATTATTTACAGCTAAAAGTAAAAATAAGCCTACAAATAGATTCTTATTCATTTTGGTTACCTTTAATTTTTACCATGTTTCTATACTTTTTCAGGTATTCTCGCTTGTTTAAGCTTAGTAGCCTGTATGCAGCGTAGCGAAATACAGGATAAATATACTTTAAAACAAGGCGTTATAGTTTTGTTTTTGCCATAAAACCCGTGTTACGTTGAACTTCACACGGGCTACAACTTTTTATAGGGCAAGCTGTTACTTAACCTTCATTCCTGCCATTGCACCGCTATCGGGCGAAAGTAAGAAAATCTCACTGCCGCCTGCACCTGCCGCCAACACCATACCTTCTGACACACCAAACTTCATTTGACGCGGTGCAAGGTTGGCCACCATAACGGTTAATTTGCCAATTAAATCTTCGGGTTTGTATGCCGATTTAATCCCTGCAAACACGGTACGTTGTTCATTACCCAAATCTAAAGTCAGTTTTAATAGCTTGGCCGCTTCGGGAATGTGTTCGGCATTAACAATTTTGGCTATCCGTAAATCAATTTTAGCAAAATCATCAATATTGATAGTTGGTGCAATAGGCTCAATACCTTTTGGCTCTGCTGCGGCTTTAGATTTTTTATCTTTAACAGTAGGTGCAGGAGCTGCACCTGTAGCGGTTAAATCTTCTTTAGAGGCATCAACCATTGCCGCTACTTTGTCTTTTTCCACGCGTGTCATTAGTGGCGTAAACGCATTGATAGAGTGACCCAACAGCAACTCTTTACGTGCATCCCATGCCAAAGATTCTACATTTAAAAATTGCTGACTGGCCGCCACCGTCACAGGCAAAATAGGGGCTAAATACGTAATCAGTTGCCTAAACATATTTAAGCCAACGCTACAAACGGCATGTACTTGGGCATGATTAGCAGGGTCTTTAGCCAAAGCCCAAGGAGCTTGTTGGGCAATATATTCATTCGCTTTGTCGGCTAAGGCCATTATTTCGCGTACCGTTTTACTAAAGTCGCGGTTTTCATAATGTTCGGCAATGCTGTCGCCAGCTTCAATAAATTGTGCCAGTAAAACGGGTTCGGAACACACCGTGGCGAGTTTGCCATCAAATAATTTATGAATAAAGCCTTGGCAACGGCTCGCGATATTAACCACTTTGCCCACTAAGTCACTGTTCACTTTGGCCATAAAATCTTCTAAATTAAGGTCAATGTCTTCCACCGAACCCGATAATTTAGAGGCAAAGTAATAACGCAAATACTCAGGGTTTAGGTTGTCCAAATAGCTACGCGCTTTAATAAAAGTACCGCGTGACTTAGACATTTTTTGGCCATTGACGGTCAAAAAGCCGTGGGCAAAAATACCTGTCGGTTTTCTAAATCCTGCGCCATCAAGCATGGCAGGCCAAAATAAAGCATGAA
Organism: Moraxellaceae bacterium UBA2032; assembly: GCA_002333125.1. Lineage (GTDB taxonomy): Bacteria > Pseudomonadota > Gammaproteobacteria > Pseudomonadales > Moraxellaceae > Agitococcus. The sequence goes on from DDBM01000059.1 coordinate 3,631, forward strand.
AATACATAATATCTTTGCCAATAAAGTGATAAACCTCTGTTTTACCGTCTGCGTCTAAAGCCCAATAATCATCAAAATTTAAACCACGCTGCTCACACAAGTTTTTAAAACTAGCCATATAACCAATGGGCGCATCTAACCACACATAAAAGTATTTATTGGGTGCATCAGGAATTTCAAAACCAAAGTAGGGTGCATCTCTCGATATATCCCAATCATTCAAGCCTGACTCAAACCATTCACCTAATTTATTAGCCACTTCGGACTGTAAGCCACCAGAGCGAGTCCACTCTTTTAACATGGCTTCAAAATCTGGCAATTTAAAAAAGTAATGCTCAGATTCTTTTTCGATAGGTGTTGCACCCGAAATCGTTGAATACGGATTTTTTAACTCGGTTGGAGAATAGGTTGCACCGCACTTTTCGCACGAGTCACCGTATTGGTCTTTTTCGCCACATTTAGGGCATTCGCCTTTAATAAAGCGGTCTGCCAAAAATAATTGTTTTTCGGGGTCAAATAATTGACGAATCGGGCGCGTAGCAATATGGCCACCCTCACGGTTTTTTAAATAAATATACTCCGAAAAAGCTTTGTTTTCGGGGGAGTGTGTAGAGTAATAATTATCAAACTCTATATGAAACGCCGCAAAATCAGCCTCATGCTCGGCCTTGACGTTAGCGATTTGTGCTTCGGGGCTAATACCATTTTGTTCGGCTTTGAGCATAATGGCTGTACCATGCGCATCGTCAGCACACACATAAATACAATCATGGCCGCGTGATTTTTGAAAACGCACCCAAATATCGGTTTGAATGTATTCAACTAAATGGCCTAAGTGAATAGAACCATTGGCATAAGGTAAAGCACTAGTGACTAATAAACGACGCGTCATATTTTTACACACAAGTTAAAAATGAACTTTAAGGCAACAGCCTAAGTCCTAATAAATAAAACCCTACTATAACCGATATTGAAAATACGGTAGCATAGGGCTTACGCATTTCTCCGAAATTAGCGCGTTTTGTGAGCTCTCAATCGTTAAAAACGATTACTTAGTGAACAAACAAGCGATAACCGTGTAAGTCCAAAGAATTGGTAACTAAAATTTTGTGCCTTATTGAGTCATTTTTATGTCCATTTCCCGCTCAAAAGTGGAAGCTGCCCTTAAACAGCATCAAGACCCCTACTTAAATCGTGATTATGGCCAGCTGGTTGAGTCCATTACCATTGATAATGAACAAGTGCAGGTTGTTATTACTTTGCCTTATCCTTTTGCCAGTTTAGGTCGTGCTTTAGAGCAACAATTAAGCACCGCTATTCAAGAAAAAACAGGCGCAACACAAGTTTTGGTACGTTTGCAGCTTGATGTACCTCGTGCCAAACCACAAGAAGGCGTAGAAGGTGTTCCTCCTATAAAAAATGTGATTGCGGTGGCTTCTGGCAAAGGTGGTGTAGGTAAATCGACCACTGCCGTCAATTTAGCCTTAGCCTTGGCGCAAGAAGGGGCGCGTGTCGGCTTATTAGATGCCGATATTTATGGGCCTAGCCAACCCACAATGCTTAACTTAAGCGGTCAAACGCCAAAGATTCACGATAATGCTTTTATTCCTTTAGAGGCTTATGGCTTACAAGTGATGTCGATAGGCTTTTTAACAGGCGATGACAACACGCCTATTGTATGGCGTGGCCCCAAAGCTACTGGCGCACTGATTCAACTATTTGGCCAAACGGCATGGCACGATTTAGACTATTTAATTATTGATATGCC
>DDBM01000137.1 GCA_002333125.1 Moraxellaceae bacterium UBA2032
ATCAGTTTTGCAAGAAGCTCAGTAGTTTGGCTTTTAAAGATATAGCAGAGTTATGGCGTGCTTTAATAAGTGATGTAACGGGACAAGATACCGATATTATACGTGTGTTGCCAGAAGCGGGCAATAACACTTATGAATCATCAGCTAAGTACCGTGCAGGCTGTACTCACATACGCAAGTCTTTGTATTGGTTAGAACGCACTAAACGTCTAAGTATAAATAATACTATCAAGGATGCATTGTTAATAAAAAGTTATAATGAAGCACAATTACAACAAACACCCTTAGGCCAAACGATACAGCAATTACTTACAGAAAACAAAAAAGTAATTAAAGTCAGAGAGCTATATAAAAAATCGCAACTAGGTAGTTTGAGTGAGCTATTAGTTGAGTTGGCTCAGTTAGCAAATAAAGGCGCAATAAAAATAGAAAACGCCATAAATTATAACTATGGTGATTTTTTTGAAGATAAAAATAATAACTTTAATGATGTACAAAAATGGCTTAGTCAGAATGCTAATGCAGTTATTGATAAAATTACAAATGCACCGAGTAGTTATATATTTGAAGACTTAGATAACTACCCAACACTTGCTAAAGACGGCAAAAATATTGAGGCTGAAAAAATAAAAAAAGCACTTAATAGTGCCTTGCTGTATCTATTACGCTGCGTAGGAGTGGTTGTTTATCAGTATTTAGACCAAAATGGCCATATAAAAAATGAGCTAAAACCATTAGGAGCAGCAGCTGCCACTAAAGCACAAGCAAACACTAAGCAGCTATTAAATATAACTAAAGAAATATATAAGAAGTCACTTAGCAGCAACAGTGAGCAGTTTAGTTTTGAAGAGGTTATTGCCTTTCGTGTTGAGGAGGCTGGTTTTTCTTTAGCTAATTTTAATAAAGCCTGTGGCATATTAAGTAAATTAAGACTACTACACATTAATAAAGAATTAATGCCCATGGCTTATGTACTTGAGCTAAAAGATGTTAATAATCAGGATGTGTTTGAAGAAAAATATCCCAATATTGCCAAAGAGCTAGAAGATGTCAATGCATTGTCATTGTTACGTGGTCATGCGATGGATATTTTTAGCCATATCAGTAACCCAAAAGACCAAAATGATTTTATACAAGCCTATTTTAATTGCTTGGATGCCAATGAGTTAAAAGAATTATTGGTGAGTAAACTAAATGGTTTGGAATTTGAGACGAAATGGAAAAAAGACAAAGAATCAGCTCTTAATGGTACGGAAATTAATACATTATTTGAGCGATATAATAATCCTAAAGCTCAAGAACCAAACCAATGGAGGGTGATTAATGCCCCTTACAAAGAAAGTCTATTGGTAAATGCAGGGCCAGGCGCAGGCAAAACATCGGTATTAATTGCCCGTATTGTGCATTTAATTAATGAACAAAACATTAAACCACAAGAAATTTTGGTGCTTGCTTTTAATAGGGCTGTTGTTGCTGATATAAAAATGCGTGTTGGTAAAATTTTTAAAAGTTTAGGCTATGGCAGTTTTGTTAAATCATTAAAAATTTATACTTTTCATGGTGCTGCCGTTAGATACAACCCAAAACTTAAAGACTTTAAAACGTCCATTTCTGAATTTGCTGCATATCTCCAAAAAAATAAGACAGATTTTATTGGAGTTCGTGCCATTTTGGTTGATGAGTTTCAAGATGTGACGGATGATATGTGGTCTATCATTAAGTCTATTCACGAGCAAACACAAGGCAAGGGAGGTATTATGGCTATTGGTGATGACGACCAAGATATTTGTCGTTTTGGCCGAAAAAGTACGACTGCCGCCCCAGCTTCCGATAAGTATTTTCAGGCGTTTAAAGAACAGTTTAATCCCACAGAGCTTGCCTTTAAGGTGAATTTTCGTTCTACCCCAGAAATTGTAACGGCTTCTCAAGTATTTATTAACCGCTTTTTTACACCAAATAGAAGGCTTGGCACAACACGGCTTAAAACAGGGGAACTAACAGCAAACAGAGCTAGTCAAAATGTGTCTGTTGAGTTATTGCAAGGTAATCTACAAAACCAAGTACATAAAATACGCCAAGAGCTGCAAGCTGCCAGTGACAATAATCAATCAATCGCTATTTTGTGTCGTACCAATGCCGATGTAGTGCAGGTTTATAATCAATTTAATCAAGATTTTCCAACATTACAGGTGCAAGGTGAGGTAAAGCATCCTCTTGAGCGTTTACGCCATATTGGTTGTTGGTTAGATATTTGTGAGGCATATCAAAGTGAACACGGCGATAAGCGTTTAGATGACAGCTTATTTGATGTGTTAAAGCAGGAATATGACACAAAGCCTATTCCTGAAGAAGCAAACCCTACCGAAATTACGCCAAAAATACTGTTTGAAATTTGTTGTGAAGAAACAAATTCACCCACCATCAAAGACATAATAGACCTTATTAAAAGTCTGCAAACTGATGATATGGCGCGTTTGTTAAATGTAAGACAAAGTGAAGGGCAGCAAGCCCAAAGCCGTTTAATTGTGTCAACTATTCACAAGGTTAAAGGTTTGGAGTTTGATAGGGTGGTGATATTAAGTTCGCAGTACAAATTTCCCTTTACAGAAAATGATAATTTGCAGTTAGCCGCTGCCGAAGAAGCAAGATTATGGTATGTGGCTATGACGCGTGCTAAAACGCACTTAGTCTCTATTAGAGCAGAGCGTGAAGTGGCTTGGTTTAAGTGCCAGCAATTTGTTGAGTGTCAACAAGATAGTCAAATATATCTACAGGGTGATTATGAAGAGTTTGTTATGAGCTGGTCTGCATATAACAACTCAGTCGCCATAAAAGGATATGAGCTTCTGCTTCATAACATTAAAGTTGGGGATATTCTAAACTTGCAGGGGAAATATCAGCTAAATAGAAAGGGTATCACTGAGTTTGTGCGTTTTGTCCGTACTGATAAAAACATGAGGGTAGGTAAACTATCTGAAGATGTAGCTTTAAGAATGGAAAATGAATCAAGCTACAACAATTTACGCGTGATGGCGGTTATTCGCTATCCTTTAGATTTAGAAAGTGATGATGCCCCGTTGTTTAGAGATGACGTAAAAGCTCAAGGTTGGACATATCTTGTACTGGCAGCAGGTTAATTGTGTTTAATGTAGGGCAGACGTAGCCTGCCCATATCAAAAAACCTTACACATTGCCCATAAACAAACGCTTCATAACCTTTTCTTTAAGGCTATGGGTTTCGTTAAAGCCCATACGCTCTAAATAACGATGTACTGTTGCATCATCTTCATCTTTAAAAATTGAGCTAATCGCTGTTTTAAGTAGTTGTAAGGGATGCTCGGTACTAGATTTAAGGGCTTGTAAGGCTTTAACAATTTTAAGTTCATCTTTGGTAAAGTCCGTACCAAAAGGAAAGCTCGGTAACTTCTCCATAAACGGTTGCAAACGCTCGGCTAAAGCCTCTGGTGTGTTGTCTCTGTAGGTTTTAGGAATCACATAATCAGGTGATAATTTGCCTTTAGAGACTGCCCATTCGCGCAATTCTTCTTGGCAACGTGAGTCACTAATATTAAGCAAGGCTTTAATCACGTCGCTGTCGTTTTTGCCGCGCAAATCGGCAATGCCGTACTCGGTAATAAAAATATCGCGCAAATGACGCGGAATGGTAATGTGACCATAATTTTTAACAATGCTAGAGCGTACTTCACCATCAACCACACGATGACTTCTTAACATCAAAATCGAACGCGACTCAGGTAGCTCATGAGCTTGAGCCACAAAGTTGTATTGTCCGCCCACACCACTCACCACACGGCCATCTTCTAGCGCATCAGACACCGCCGCACCCGATAACGTCGCCATCATACAGGTATTAATAAAACTCGATTTTACCCGTTGCGCGCGTTTAAGGGCTTCGTCACCATGACGGTCACCATATAACTGGTTAATAAACGCAATGGTACTCATATTAATACGATTGAGTTGTTCATCAGGCATATCGCGTAGCGTTTGATAAAAATCGGCAGGCCCTAAAAAGAAGCCACCGTGCATAATTGAGCCGCCTTGCAGCTGTGTGCCTAAACAGTGCTGTTTAATATTGGCGAGGGCAGTCTCATCGTCCAAATCAGCCTCAAAACTTAATTCACCCCACACAAGCTTGCCATCTTCTACGGTGCAATCATCATTAAAAATGCCAAAACGGGTTAAAAAGGCTACGTCATCACCCGTTAAAGGCGACTGTATTAGCTCGGCTTGGCGTAGTGCGCTTAAGGTGTCTAGGCTAATGGTTTCGGTAATTTTATGGCTATTAAGTAACTTTTGTAGGCCAGTATGTGGATACACTGCACGGCGAATAATGTTGGCTTGAATCAGCTTTAAAAAGCCATTAACAAACATTTCGCTACAGCCAT
>DDBM01000088.1:0-6958 GCA_002333125.1 Moraxellaceae bacterium UBA2032
TAGACTCTAAATGTAAAATTGACACACCACCAGGTGTGCATGGCGCATCCCGTAAGGGCAAGTTATCTGACTACGGTACACAGTTGCGTGAAAAGCAAAAAGTGCGTCGTATTTATGGTGTTCTTGAGCGTCAATTTAGCAACTACTACAAAGAAGCAGCTCGCTTAAAAGGCGCAACAGGTGAAAACTTGTTACAACTTTTAGAAAGCCGTTTAGATAACGTTGTTTATCGTATGGGTTTTGGTGCTACTCGCTCCGAAGCACGTCAACTGGTTAGTCATCGCTCGATTACCTTAAACGGTCGTCGTGTGAACATTGCATCTATGCAAGTTCAAGCTGGTGATGTTGTTGCTGTATACGAAAAAGCTAAAACTCAATTGCGTATTAAAAGTGCAACAGAGTTGGCTGGCCAACGTGGCACTCCTGCTTGGTTGAGTGTGGATTATAGCAAAATGGAAGGCACGTTTAAGGCTATGCCAGAACGTTCTGATCTTCCTGCTGAAATCAACGAAAGCTTGATTGTAGAGTTGTACTCTAAGTAAGGTAGTTACCCCAGTTTTGAGTGGTTTTGAGGTGGCATTCCATGACGCGCACCAATGAGTTTTTGACTCCCCGTACTATTGCAGTTAATGCAATTAGTACGACCCACGCCAAAGTGATACTTGAGCCGCTAGAGCGCGGCTTTGGTCATACGCTTGGTAATGCCTTGCGTCGTATTCTGTTGTCGTCGTTGCCAGGTGCAGCGGTCGTTGAGGCAGAAATCGAAGGTGTGGATCACGAATATAGTACGCTTGAAGGTTTGCAAGAAGACATCATTGAATTGTTGTTAAACCTAAAAGGCTTGGCTATCAAACTCTTTGAGCAAAATGAGGCTGTATTAACCGTAGACTTTAAAGGTCCAGGTATTGTTACAGCAGCAGACTTAAGTTTGCCTCACAATGTTGAATTGGTTGATACCGAGCATCACATTGCGACTTTAGGTAATAACGGTCACTTGAAGATGAAACTGAAAGTGGCGCGTGGCCGTGGCTATGAGCCTGTAGATGCCCGTTATGCGGAAGGGGAAACCCGTCCTATTGGCCGTTTACAGCTTGATGCAAGTTACAGCCCGATTAAGCGCGTTGCTTATGTTGTTGAAAGTGCTCGTGTTGAACAGCGTACCGACCTTGATAAGTTAGTTATTGATTTAGAGACTAACGGTACTATTGAGCCTGAAGAAGCTATTCGTCGTGCGGCTACTATTTTGCAACAACAAATAGCAGTATTTGTGGACTTGCAAAAAGATCATCAACCAGCAGTAAAAGCGGAACCAGAAACGGTTGATCCTGTGCTTTTACGTCCAGTTGATGATTTAGAGTTGACCGTGCGTTCGGCTAATTGCCTCAAAGCTGAAAATATTTACTACATCGGTGATTTAGTTCAACGTACCGAAGTTGAATTACTCAAGACTCCAAACTTGGGTAAAAAATCACTGACAGAAATAAAAGATGTGCNNGGTATGCGTTTAGATAACTGGCCTCCAGCTAGTTTGCGTGCTGACGATCGCTTTGCCTATCGTAGCCGCTAATCGCTTAACTTGATTTTAGGAAGTTTTAGCCATGCGTCATCGTAACAGTGGTGTCAAACTTGGTCGTAACAGCAGTCATCGTCATGCAATGTTTCAAAACATGGCGATTTCTTTGTTCGAGCATGAATTAATTAAAACTACCTTACCTAAAGCGAAAGAGTTGCGCCGCGTTGCTGAGCCACTCATTACTTTAGCTAAAGTAGATTCCGTTGCTAATCGTCGTTTAGCATTTGCGCGTACACGCAGTAAAGAAATCGTTGCTAAGTTATTTAATGAACTTGGCCCACGTTATAAAGCCCGTAATGGCGGTTATTTACGTGTGTTAAAAGCGGGTTTCCGTACTGGTGATGCTGCACCTATGGCTTATGTGGAATTGGTTGATAGACCATTACCAAAAGCTGCTGAATAAGCGTATTGCTACGTAATAAAAAAAGCCGACTTTATGTCGGCTTTTTTTATGCTTGTTTTTTGTTAATAATGCTTTGTTAACTGCTTATTTTATAATAATGTACGCCTTAGTACACTTTTAAAAGCCATATCTTGTTAATGTTATTTGTTTGTCTTGTTATTGTGCTACATCAATTATCTTTGATTTAAGTTAATTTCTTATTTAAAGCTAAGGTGATTGCTTGCTTGTATATTAGGTTGTAGAGCAAATGTAATGTTTCATAAAGTGAATCTAATCCTTGATTTTATTAAATTTTTTATCTCTGTTGGTTTGCGGGTAGGTCGTATGTTTATTATTAGATTATGTGTCTTTATGCTAAGTCTGTATTCGTTTTCTCTGTATGCAGCACCTACAAATAAAAGACCACCACCTACAGTGGAGGTGCAAACCATCACCCGTTCGATGGTTGAGCAAGATTTGTCAGCTTTGGCCATATTAAAAGCAAACGAATCGGTATTGCTTAAACCCGAAGTGGCAGGACGAGTCGTTGCGATTAATTTTAATGAAGGGCAAACAGTTAAAAAAGGCCAATTATTAGTTCAATTAGATGATGATTTATTACAAGCGGAATTACTTAGCCAGCAAGCAAGTCTTGCCTTGACTCAAGCCGAATATCGACGTTATCAAGCCTTGTTTGAACAGCAACAAGTCTCTGCTTTAGATTATGAACGTAAAAAGGCAGAGTTAGCTCAAGCTAAAGCCGCGCTATCTTTGGTACAGGCTAAGCTACGTCAACGTCAAGTTCGTGCGCCATTTGCAGGCGTTTTAGGTTTGCGTCAATTTAGTGTGGGTGATGTATTACAAGCAAATCAAGCCTTAGTTCGCTTAAACAGTATGAGTCCGCTTAAAGCTGAAATTAAAATTCCAGAAACAAATAATGCCTTAGTGTCACTTAAACAATCCGTACTATTAACGCTAGATGCAGTACCCAACCTTACTTTAAAGGGGCAGATTACTGCTATTGAGCCAAGTTTAGATAGTACAACACGGGCATTGGTATTACGGGTGTTGATTCCTAAAACTGATGCACGTGTGCGTGATGGTATGACAGCACGCGCCCGTTTATTGTTGGCTTCAAATAATGCGCTGTTTGTGCCTGAGCAAGCCTTAGTGGCACAAAAAGGGCAGTTTGTGGTGTTTGTGGTTAAAAACAATATAGCAAAAGCACAAGTAGTTAAATTGGGTAAGCGCGAAGTTGGTCGTGTTGAGGTGTTAGAAGGTTTGCAAGCAGATGATGTGATTGTCGTCTCTGGTCAAAATAAACTTAATAAACCAGAAATACCTATTAAGCCTGTGCCATTACAGGGAGGCTTGTAATGCAATTACCTGCTTTATGTATTCGGCGGCCTGTATTAGCCATTGTAATGAATTTGTTGGTGGTATTAGCAGGCTTGTTGGCTTTTGACCGTTTAACAGTGCGTGAATACCCTAATATTGATATTCCTACCGTAACGGTTGACACCAATTATTTAGGGGCAAGCGCAGCGATTGTAGAAACTACTGTTACTAAAATTTTAGAAGATTCATTGTCTGGCATTGAAGGCATTGATTATATGTCTTCAACCAGTCGTACGAGCCGTAGCCAAGTGACGGTGGCTTTTAAGCAAGGCATTAATTTAGAAAGTGCTACCTCGGATGTGCGTGACAGAGTGTCAAGGGTACGCGGTAAATTGCCTGATACCATTGACGAACCTATTGTGACAAAAACTGAAGCCGATGCTCAGCCTATTATTTGGTTAGCATTTTCTTCAACCCAGCACTCCTCATTACAAATTAATCAATTTGCCGATAAACAAGTCAAAAGTCGCCTGCAAACCTTGGCAGGTGTGGCTGATATTCGTATTTTTGGTGAACGTAAACCGTCGATGCGAATTTGGTTAGATGCCGAAAAATTAGCTCGTTTTGCTTTAACGCCTAAAGATGTAGAGGATGCCTTACGCGCTCAAAATGTTGAAATTCCGTCGGGTCGGATTGAAAGCTTACAGCGTGAGTTTTCGGTATTAGCCGAAACTGATGTCAATACAGTTGAACAGTTTTCTCAATTAATTGTACGTCAGCAAGAAGGTTTATTGATTCGTATTGGTGATGTGGCTCGCATAGAAGTAGCCCCCGAAGATGTACGCCGTATCGCTAGATTTAATGGTGAGCCTGCGGTAGCACTAGGCGTGATAAAAACCTCCATTGCTAATCCTTTAGAAGTTTCTCAAGAGGTACGCGCGGAGTTACCTCGTATCGAAAAAAGTTTGCCTACAGGTATGAGGGTGCGAGTGGCCTATGATTCGTCGATATTTATTAAAGAGTCAATTACGTCGGTGCAAAAAACGATTTTAGAAGCCGTCGCCTTAGTTGTTTTGGTTATATTTTTCTTTTTGCGTAATTTACGCGCCACCTTAATTCCTGTGATAACCATTCCTGTGTCGTTAATTGGCGCATTGATTTTTATGCAGATTTTTGGTTTTTCGATTAATACCTTAACTTTATTAGCCATGGTGTTAGCCATTGGTTTAGTGGTTGATGATGCCATTGTGGTCTTAGAAAACATTTATCGGCACATAGAAGAAGGTCTTCCACCTAAAGAAGCTGCCCTAAAAGGCGTTAAAGAAATTGGTTTTGCGGTATTGGCGATGACTTTTACCTTAGCAGCGGTGTTTGCGCCGATTGCCTTTACCGAAGGGCGTACAGGCCAATTGTTTGCCGAGTTTGCGTTAACCTTAGCCGCCGCCGTAATTGTGTCGGGGTTTTGTGCGTTGACTTTATCTCCGATGATGAGTGCGAATTTGTTGCAAGCACATCAGGGGCAAGGTAATGCGGTGTATCGCATCATTGAAACGGGCTTAGAGGCTGTCACACGGGGTTATCAGTGTTTATTGGCTTATGTTTTAAAAGGCAAATGGCTGGTTTTAGGGTTAAGTTTGCTATTAATTGCCTATATGCTGTTTTTGTTTAAGCAATTACCGTCGGAGTTGTCACCCACTGAGGATAGAGGCGTGATTGTGTCGATTGGCATAGGCCCAGAGGGTTCTACACCTGCTTATTTCGATAAATATGCACAACAAGTGGAAGGTATCTTTAAGAAAGTACCTGAGCGCGTTTCTACCTTTTTAATTATTGGTTTTCCTGATGAAACTAAGTTTATTAGTTTTAATCGTTTTCAGCCATGGGAAGAAAGAACACGCAGTACTAAAGACATGGTACCTACATTAATGCCGCAATTAGGTCAGGTAGCAGGGGTGATGGCTTTGGCTTCTTTACCTCCCTCATTAGGACAAGGAACATCGAGCTCACCTGTGGAGTTTATTTTACAAACCACAGGCAGTTACAGCGATTTAGGCAAAGCGATTGGGCAATTGATGGATAAATTGGCTCAAAATGAAGGCATTGTTAATCCTATTCCCGATTTAAAACTAAATAAACCACAACTGTCTTTACAGCTAGACCGAGACAAAGCTGCCTTGTTGGGTGTAGGTATTTCGGATGTAGGTAAAACCTTAGAAACTTTATTAGGTAGCCGTAAAGTTACCACCTTTAAATTAGATGGTGACCAATACGATGTGATTTTGCAGCTTAATGAAGATGCCAGACGTACGCCACAGCAATTACAGCAAATTTATGTGCGTAATAGTCAAGGCCAAGTGTTACCTTTGTCGAGTGTGTTAACAGTTAAAGAAACCGTTAGTCCTGCGGAATTGACTCATTTTAATAAATTACGCTCGGCCAAAATTACTGCAAGCTTGGCAGAAGGTTATACCATGGGGCAAGCGGTGACTTTTATGCAACAAGCAATGACGGATATTAATAACCCAGCATTAAGTTTTGATTGGGGAGGCCAAAGTCGCGAGTTTTTAAGCTCTGGTGGTGCATTAATGCAAGCCTTTGTGTTAGCCGTACTGTTTATTTATTTGGTGTTAGCGGCACAGTTTGAGAGTTTTAGAGACCCATTTATTATTTTGTTTTCGGTACCTTTGGCCATGTTTGGAGCAATATTAGCTTTAAAATGGACGGGTGGTACGCTTAATGTGTATAGCCAAATTGGTTTGATTACCTTAGTGGGTTTAATTACCAAACATGGTATTTTGTTGGTAGAGTTTGCCAATCAGCTTCAAGAGCAAGGAAAAACTAAGTTAGAGGCCATTCAAGCCTCTACAGCCTTACGATTACGCCCTATTTTGATGACTACCGCTGCCATGGTGCTAGGTGCAATCCCTTTAGCCTTGGCAACGGGTGCAGGAGCAGAAGTACGGCATCCTATTGGTTGGGTGATTGTGGGTGGCATGACATTGGGTACATTATTTACCTTGTTTGTGATTCCTTGTGTGTATGTGTTGATGGGCAGGGTACATACGCCTGTAGTGTCCGTTTTAAAAGAGCAATAACATGACCACAAAATCGTATTTTATTGCGACCAAAACGGTCACCAATGAAGTGTGGCAAAAACCTCAAATAAATATAGATGCAGCGCATTATAATGGTCAGCGTTTTTTTAATCCGTGGGAACGCGAAGAGCGTAATCAAGCGGCACTATTAAAGTGGATTTTGACACGTCAAAGTCAAACATGGCCGCGTTGGTGTCAAAATGAAACGTTTAGTGTGCCAACAGAGCGTTATAGCCAAGACCTAAATGAGTGGAAAATGTGGTTTGTGGGTCATGCAACGGTGTTATTACAAATTGGCCAGTATAATTTTTTGACTGACCCCGTATGGGCAGAGCGTTGTAGCCCATTTAAGTATGCAGGGCCTAAACGTGTGCGTGGCGCAGGTATTGCTCTCGAAGATTTGCCACCCATTGATGCGATATTATTAAGCCATAATCATTATGACCATTTAGATACCGCCAGTTTATTATGGCTGCATAAACATCATCAAACGCCCATTATTACGGGTTTGGGTAATGGCGTGTATTTAGAGCAATATGGTTTTAAGGTGATTGAGTTGGATTGGTGGCA
>DDBM01000088.1:6972-7308 GCA_002333125.1 Moraxellaceae bacterium UBA2032
TGCCTATAGGTGCATACGAGCCACGCGAGTTAATGCGCCAAGTGCATATGAATCCTTGGGATGCTGTACATGCTCATCAAGATTTGGCAGCACAAAAAACGATTAGTATTCATTTTAATACTTTTCAATTAACGGATGAATCTATAGATGCGCCAGCTTTAGCCTTAAAACAAGCCTTGCTCAAGCGTGGTGTGCCTGAGCAAGATTTTTTGGTGATGTTAGAAGGTGAGGGAATGGTTGTTTAAGAGTGAAACACTGAATAATAAGCCTCAAATCACACACAGTGACTTGAGGCTTTTATCAATTACCAAGCAGCGATAATTGTTGCGGTTAAGT
>DDBM01000015.1:0-8897 GCA_002333125.1 Moraxellaceae bacterium UBA2032
GTAATCGGTGATAGTGGCAAAGGTATTAACAGCCAATCTTGCAACATTGTGTAGGCGTTTTTGCTCGCGGGTATTACTGCTGACAGCGTAGTTAGAGAATAGAATATGACTATTGGGTGCGGCTAATAAGCTAGCGATGACTTGGCTCGCCTCTTCGGTACTCAGGGCGTTGTCGTCCCGATACTCCTTTATCAGTGATGTAATAGGGCTAATAAAAGCATGTTTGCCAATGGGGGTTGTGAGTGTGTATGGCTGGCTAATGGCATGAGTGGGGTCATCTTGGTCAATAGCACCTATAGGAATAAGCGCAATAACAGGGAATGTAGTGGCATCGTCACTGTTGACGTTTTTTAATGTGTACTCGCCTTTATTATTGGTTGTTGTTTGTATTTCACTCGTATCACAAAGCAAATTGGCGTTTTTGTCTAAACAAACAATCGCTCCTTGAATATAGCCATCGGCAACTACACCACTTAATGTCGTTAATTTGATAGTTGTAGGGGGTGTTGTTACGGGAGTACTGCTATTGTTATCACCCCCTCCGCCTCCACAACCTGTCAGCATCATCGTTGCCCAAAGAAAAAGAGCCGAGCAAGAAAAAGGCTTCATTAAGTTCCATCCATTGATTTAAAAGTCGCGCATTGTACTCGTTTTGCTGAGGCAACAAAATAATAATTTATTAGATTATTGCACGACTCTTTGCTGTTTCTCAATACTCGCCACCCAGCTATGTTTAGTGGTGGTTAAGAGTAGCGCATCATAATAACGACGTACTTCTTGTACATAAACCAAGGCTTGGCCTGCACGTGGTAATTGGCGTAAATGACGACTCACATCAAGCCATTTATTGGGGTCATTACCCATTTTTTTGGTGATTTTTTGAGCTTTAATAATGTTGCCGTAACCCATGTTATAGGCTGCTAGTGCCATCCATGTTCTATCAGGCTCACGTACGGTATCAGAAAACTTTTGCGTCATTAATTGATAATATGCCGCACCTGCCTGAATACTTTGGGTAGGGTTATCACGGTTTTTAATGCCCATCTCGGCGGCTGTGCCTTTAGTGAGCATCATTAAACCAGAAACACCTGTGGGCGAAATCGCATTAGCATTCCACTTAGACTCTTGATAACCAATCGCCGCTAATAAACGCCAGTCGATACTGTGTTTTTGTGCTTGTTGCTCAAATTTTGTTTTATATAACGGTAAACGTGCTTGCATATCACGTTGAAAGGTTTTTACCCCGATATTATTAAAGGTTTCGCCTTGGCTATAAAAGCGTGTTAAGCGTTGTAAAGAACCATCTTGGGTGCTTTGTTGCAAAAAATAATTGGCTAATTTTAATAAATGTTGGTCTTGAGGGCGCATTGCCCAAGCCAATTTAACTTCGCTTAAAACAGTTTTGGTTTTTAATTCAGGAAAGGCCGCACGACGTGCTTCAAACTCGGCCTCATTAATTACTGCATAATCAACAGAGCCATCTTCAAGCTTCATTAATAATTCGTCAGGTGAAGCATTAGCCATGGTGAGTAAATTTGCGTTAGGCTCAATAAGAGCCAGTTGTTGTTGCGCGATACTATTTTTGCCAACGGCTATTTGTGGGGTATCGGATACAGATGAATCATTACTACGCTCAATAAGCTGCTGTTGTTCTTGTAAATAAGGTTGGCTTAATAATAAGGTTTTTAAACGTAGGTCACGGCTTGCTAAACCTGTAATGCCAATGTCGGCACTGCCTGAGCGTAAGGCTTTAATAACTGCGGCGGCATTAGGGGCTTGGGTAATTTCTAACTTAATGTGTAGTTCTTCAGCAAATTTACGCAACAATTCGTATTGTAAACCGCGCGCACCTTCTGCACCATGTGGCAAAAAAGTGGTTGGGCCAGCAACACCAATAACACGTAAGGTACCGCGCTCTGTGACCTTATCGATACGATAAGACGAGCTAGGCTGTATCATAAATGCACCACAAAACAGCAAGGTCATTAACAACATGCGTTTAACAGAAACTGTCATTTGTCGTACAAAAAAATTGGCTGGCAAGGCCTTTTTGCCTGTCATGCGCGACCCCTATTTAAGCTATTGGATTAAATTTTAACCATTTTTGTACTAAAACACAATCATTATGGGCTTGAGTGGTTGGTTTGTAAGACAAAGTGTATCGTTTGTAGGAGCTGATAGCTTGTGAATGGCAGCCTGTTTTTTGCTTATTGCTGACAATAGAGGCACTTATTTTTAGGTTTCTTGAGCTAAAAGTCCTGTGTTTAAGCTAAGAGGATTTTTCCAATAAGGTCTTGGTTTAGGGTATTATACAGCCCCTCAAAAGCTATACCTAAGCCTTGTTATGTGGCGGTTTAGGTGTCGTCGTCTTTCATGTTTAAGATAGATGTATTATTTACAACATCGGTCTTTATTGTCTTAAAGCGAGTGTGTCATGTTGATTGTCAGTGGTGCTAAGGCGTTATCCTCTTTTAAAAGCCAACGTTTATTAGCCGATTTACAAACGATTGAACCCAGTGTGATTGGTTTAACCAGTCGCTTTGTTCATGTGGTGTCGGTCGGTAGCGCGTTAACTGCCAGTGAAGATACGCAACTGCATGAGCTATTGCATTATGGCGAAGACTTTACAGCCGAAGGTTTTGGTGATGGTGAGTTTGATGCAATTTTTGTGATTGCGCCGCGTATTGGCACTATCTCACCGTGGTCATCAAAAGCCACAGACATAGCCCGTAACAGTGGTTTAGATAAAATTCAGCGAGTTGAACGAGTAACGGTATATTGGTTGCAAACGAGCTGTGAGTTAAATGACAACCAACGCCAAGTCGTTGCTGCAAAGTTACATGACCGTATGACACAAAGTGTGTTGTACAGTGTCGAAGAAGCCGAAGTCTTATTTGAAGAACATACGCCAAAGCCTTTGCAAAGTATTGATATTTTGGGTGGTGGTCGTGAGGCTTTAGTGCAAGCCAACCAAGAGTTTGGTTTTGCCTTGTCTGCCGATGAGATTGATTATTTAGTCGAGAGTTTTAAACAGCTTGGTCGTAATCCGCACGATGTCGAATTAATGATGTTTGCTCAAGCCAACTCAGAGCATTGTCGTCATAAAATCTTTAATGCCGATTGGACAATCGACGCTGTTAAAGCAGA
Organism: Moraxellaceae bacterium UBA2032; assembly: GCA_002333125.1. Lineage (GTDB taxonomy): Bacteria > Pseudomonadota > Gammaproteobacteria > Pseudomonadales > Moraxellaceae > Agitococcus. Next base: position 3,148 of record DDBM01000015.1, read on the forward strand.
AAAGTCTTTGTTTGGCATGATTAAAAATACCTATAACAATGCACCCGCTAATATTTTGTCTGCCTATAAAGATAATGCCTCGGTAATTGTAGGGCATCAAGCCGATCGTTTTTTTCCTAACCCTGATAATAATACCTATGGTTATAGCAACGAGCCTGTTCATATTTTAATGAAGGTCGAAACTCATAACCATCCAACCGCAATTTCGCCATTTGCAGGGGCATCGACAGGCTCAGGCGGAGAAATTCGTGATGAAGGTGCAACAGGTCGTGGTGGCAAACCCAAAGCAGGTTTAGCAGGTTTTACTGTCTCTAATTTGCAAATTCCTAATTTTGTGCAACCGTGGGAAGTGGCTTACGGCAAGCCAAATCGTATTGTGTCTGCTTTAGATATTATGATTGATGCACCATTGGGCGGTGCGGCGTTTAATAACGAGTTTGGTCGTCCTAATTTGTGCGGTTATTTCCGTAGTTTTGAATTGGCGGTTAAGGGTGTTAATGGTGTAGAAGTTCGTGGTTATCATAAGCCGATTATGATTGCAGGTGGTTTGGGTAATATTCGTGCCGAACACGTGCAAAAGAATGCTATTCAAGCAGGTGATTGCCTCATTGTGTTGGGTGGCCCAGCTTTGTTAATTGGTTTGGGTGGCGGTGCAGCCTCCAGTATGGCCAGTGGTGCCAGTGCCGAAAACTTAGATTTTGCCTCGGTGCAACGTGACAACCCCGAAATGGAACGTCGTTGCCAAGAAGTGATTGATGTGTGTTGGGCAATGGGCAACAACAATCCTTTTGTGTCGGTGCATGATGTGGGTGCAGGTGGTTTATCTAATGCGATGCCCGAATTAGTCCATGAATGGGATTTAGGCGCAACCCTAGAATTACGCAAAATTCCGAATTTAGAGCGTGGCATGAGTCCGCGTGAGATTTGGTGTAATGAAGCCCAAGAGCGTTATGTGTTGGCGATACGTCCTGAGCGTTTGGCTGAATTTGAAGCCATTTGTGCGCGTGAGCGTTGCCCGTTTGCGGTGTTAGGTCAAGCCGAAAAAGTGCAACATTTAACGGTAAAAGATAGCCATTTTGCTAATAACGCCGTTGATATGCCAATGCAAGTCTTGCTAGGCAAACCGCCCAAAATGTCGCGTCAATTTAATACCCATACGATTGAACAAGCTGCATTTGATACATCTACGATTGATTTGCAAGAAGCCACAAAACGCGTATTACAAGTGCCAACGGTAGGTTCTAAATCATTCTTAATTACCATTGGTGACCGTTCGGTAACAGGTTTAGTGGCACGTGAGCAAATGGTGGGGCGTTATCAAGTGCCTGTTGCCGATTGTGCTGTTACCGCGAGTGGTTTTTTTGCTTATACAGGCGAAGCGATGGCAATGGGTGAGCGTACCCCATTGGCCTTAATTAATGCGGCTGCATCGGGGCGTATGGCCGTTGGTGAAGCGATTACCAATATTGCCTCTGCCAAGATTGCGCAATTAGGTGATATTAAATTATCGGCTAATTGGATGGCTGCCGCAGGTTATGGCACCGAAGACCAAGCCTTATTTGAAGCGGTTAAAGCGATTGGCATGGAATTGTGTCCTGCCTTAGATATTGCTATTCCAGTGGGTAAAGATTCGTTGTCGATGCGTACAGTGTGGAAAGAGGGCAACGAAAACAAAGCCGTTACCTCGCCGATGTCGTTAATTGTCACGTCCTTTGCACCTGTAACCGATATTCGTCAAACCTTAACTCCCGAATTATCCACCGATACCAACACTGTATTAATGCTGATTGATTTGGGTCAAGGTCAAAATCGTTTGGGTGGTTCGGTATTAGCACAAGCCTATTTGCAAATTGGTGATGTTGCGCCTGATGTTGATAGTCCTGCGTTATTAAAAGACTTTTTTAATACCATTCAAACATTAAATGCCGATGGCAAATTATTAGCCTACCATGACCGTAGTGATGGTGGCTTAGTCACAAGCTTGGCAGAAATGGCGTTTGCTGCTCGTGTGGGTTTAGATATTGATTTATCCGCTTTAGCAAGCAACAGCCAACAATTAGCCGCCGTGTTATTTAACGAAGAATTAGGGGCAGTAATTCAAGTTGCTAAAACTGATGTTGAAGCCGTACAAGCCGCGTTTGCCAACACCAGTTTGGCAGAAAGTGTTTATGTATTAGGCGGCATTAACCTGAGCCAAGAGATTTGTTTTAGTCATCAAAATCAAGTGGTTTTGGCAGGTACGCGCGCCCAATGGCAACAAGACTGGGCAGAAACCAGTTATCGACTTCAAGCGATGCGTGACAATGCCGATTGTGCTGCGCAAGAATTTTCTTTAATTGCCGATAACACTCAAGCAGGGTTAATTGCCCAATTAAGTTATGACCAAGATTTAGATATTGCCTTGCCCTTTATTAATAAAGGTATTCGTCCACGTGTCGCTATTTTGCGTGAACAAGGTGTCAATGGTCAGCTAGAAATGGCGGCTGCTTTTGATAAAGCAGGCTTTACCAGTGTTGATGTTCACATGAGCGATATTTTGTCGGGGCGTGTTAGCTTGCGTGACTTTATCGGCTTGGTCGCTTGTGGTGGATTCTCTTATGGTGATGTGTTGGGCGCAGGTGGCGGTTGGGCAAAATCGGTGTTGTTTAATAGCCGTGCGCGTGACGAATTTTCGGCCTTTTTTAATCGTCCCGAAACCTTTAGTTTGGGGGTGTGTAACGGTTGCCAAATGTTGTCTCAACTCAAAGATTTGATTCCTCATGCTGAGTTATGGCCACGTTTTGTGCGTAACACGAGTGAATCGTTTGAGGCGCGTACGGCTTTAGTGCGTATCGAAAAGTCTCCGTCTTTATTCTTTAAAGATATGGAGGGCTCGGTGATGCCGATTGCGGTAGCACATGGTGAAGGCCGTGTGTTGCATAGCAACGTAGAAGCCTTAAATAACAGTGGCTTAGTTGCTGCTCGTTTTGCCGATGCCACAGGCTTAGCAACACAAACCTACCCGCTTAATCCAAATGGTTCACCATTTGCAATTACCAGTGTAACCAGCACTGACGGTCGTGCCACGATTTTAATGCCGCATCCTGAACGGGTATTCCGTGGTGTGCAAAACTCTTGGCAGCCAAAAGAGTGGCAACAAGATGGCGCGTGGATGCGTATGTTTAGAAATGCACGGGTGTTTGTGGGGTGAAAAAGTAGGGGCAGTCATTGTGGCTGCCCTTTTTTAGTCAAATAAAGAAGAGTGTTTTTTAAATTCCTGATTAAGTGTGAAGCCGTATCTAATTGTTGTAGATTTTTCAATAAAACCTGATTTTGTAAGTTTATTAAAAGTATTTCTTACACCTCTTTTATAATTTTCGTATTTATTCGCTTCAATAATCACCTTATGTTTTTTTCGGTATAAAAAGTCACCAACTAGATTAGCATTTGCAGCTTTATAGTTACTAAAATATTGGTAGCGATAAATTATCTCTAAAATTTCCTGATGTTCGAGTTTTAATAAATCGTAATCTGTCCCAAAAATGTCGCGTAACTCTTGTCTGAAAGATTCTTTAGTTAAGGTTCTGTCAACAATATACACAGGATACAGTGGATATTCTGTGATGCCGATAGATGTTCTGAAAATTAAGCCTTTATCTTCTAAGCTGCTAATCACTGAAAAGTGATTGTTATCAGAAGTAAGTAATACGGTATATCGTTCTAACTTATTAAGCTTTTCTGTTTTATAAAAATAAGCAAGTACAATATTTTCTTCATCTGTTAATGGAATGCCATCACATTTGCTTAGTAAATAACCCGAAAAGCTTTCTAACCAGAGCAGCATCTCAGCATCTAATACTTGGCCTTTGGGAATATGTAAACTAATATCACTTTCACTATGTAATAAATAATAAGGAACATCAATTTTATTATCTAAACAAGCGTTAGTAAGTGATGCCATCCCAGTACCTCGTCCTTCCCAACGGTCAAAGGTTTTTAATATATCTGCAAGTTTGGGATTTCTAGCTTTGGGGACAGGAATAATACGGCGTATCCTAATAGTCGAAGAGTCTATTTTTTCATCATAGACAAGACGTTGTTCCTGTCTAAAGTTACCCGGATTACGCACCTCTATACTTTGATTGGGCTTGATAATAATATTAACAAAACGATTAATACTATAGTCTCTGTGTGCAAGCGCATTATTAATTGTTTCACGAATCAGTTTTTCAGGATATTCAGGTAATTCTGCTCCTCCTTTATTATACGCAACACCTACTTGAATATTTTTATAAATAAAGCCTACACTGCGTTCCATAAGAGCAAAGATATTGTCTTTGATAATTTGTTTGTCTTGAGCCACTTGTGTGATTGAGTCAACATAAGCATCAACTTGGCATCGACTTTCAATAAAGTCATAGATGTTATTTCCACAAACCAGCATTCCTAATAAAGTTGGCTTATTATCACGGCAAAAAAATTTTCGGTGCAAGAATGAGGATGCTGAGTGAATATCTGCTTTTAAGCTTTCTATTTTTACATCTCGATTAAGTCGAATAATATAATCATTTAATTTATCTATATCTAAATCACTTAATTCGGCTTGTTGAATAATATCAAGTTCTTTAGCATAGGCAATGTCAATTTTTCGCTCTTCTTGAGCTACTATGTCTTCTTTTTTTATTTTGTGGTCACCTGTAATATTGCGCCGATATGCAGTACCTTCATAAAATACAAATTTTTTATCTTCAGGAAGTTTTTCGACATAAATAATACAGACACGATGACGCTTAATAGAATGGGTATCATTTGTTGGAAAGTCTTTGATTTCCATCGGTGGAAAGAACTCTGATAAATCTAGTTTTTTACCCTGAGCGTCTTGAAACTTTATACAAATTTCTTTGAATTTTGATTCATTTTTAACAGGGTCTGTACCCGTTAAACGGTATTTTTTTTCTTTTTCGTTAATGCCAACAATAACGATACCACCTTCGGTGTTTAAAAAAGCGCAAATAGAACTGTATAGCTCTTTCCAACTTTCACCAGAAGATAAGTCTTTTATCTCAACTTTGTCAGTTTCTACATCAAGAAAAATACCAGTCTCAATGCTTTCTTGAATAGTGGCTAAAATTTTATCAACTGCTTTCATGATATGTCTAAATAGTGACTAGATAAGAGGATATCTTAACTTTATGCCTAAGTTATAACAATCGTATAATTAATACACTTTCAAAATCTATTCACTCCTCAAACATAATACCTAATAAATATGATATAAAATCAGACAAATAATCTAAAAAATCTATTCATATCATGCAAACACTTCTGCAACTATTAGCCAAGCAACCTCATTCCGCTAAAGAACTCATGCAAAGCCTACAGCTTTCGCAACCTAGCGTATCGCGTTTATTAAAAACACATAACAACATTATTAAAATTGGCAAAGCACGAGCTACCCAATATGCACTTCAACGGCCTATTCGTAACATGGGTTATCAATGGCCTGTGTATCGTATTGATGAGCAAGCCCATATTGCCTTAGCAGGGCAGTTAATTGCAGTGTATCCACACGGTTTTGTGTGGCACGATGCTTTAACAGACGCAAATACTTTATACGAAGGCTTGCCGTGGTTTTTGTGGGATATTCGACCACAAGGTTTTTTGGGGCGTGAATTTAAACAAATCCACCTACAACTAGGTTTGCCCGAACGTTTACCTGATTGGCAAGATGATGATGTATTAGTGTTTTTATTAAAATTTGGTTTTGTACA
>DDBM01000015.1:8956-9582 GCA_002333125.1 Moraxellaceae bacterium UBA2032
AATGGTCAGCGTTGGTCAGATTTGTTAGTAGCAGAGCATTTAGCATTAAAAACCTTACAACATTATGGTGTGGCGGCGGCTCATAGTGACATTGTGCAAACAGGAGGGCGTACTTTTTTAGAAGTGGTACGTTTTGACCGTACACCCTGTTTAGGGCGTAAAGGCATGGTATCTTTAGATGCGGTGAGTAATGAGTTTGTGGGTCACAATAAAGCATGGGACGAGCAAGCGGCGAGTTTGTTTAAACTGCATAAAATCAACGCGCAAGATTATCAAACCATATTAAGTGTATTTGCTTTTGGCAAATTGATTGCCAATGAAGATATGCACAACGGCAATTTAAGCTTTTTTTTAGGTGAGGATTTTAGTTTAAACCTTGCGCCAGTTTACGATATGTTGCCCATGCGCTTTGCGCCTAATACACATGGTGAGGTGGTCGAGCGTGATATAAAACCTACTCAAGCCACGCTATTAACTCAAGATATTTGGCCTATTGTGAGTGCGTGGGCTAAGTATTATTGGTTAAGTGTGAGTGTTGATGTGCGTGTGAGTGATGATTTTAAGTCAATCGCTAAAGCCTATCTTGGTGAACAGTAGGATGGGTTGAGGCACGAAACCCATCATAA
>DDBM01000006.1 GCA_002333125.1 Moraxellaceae bacterium UBA2032
CCTCGGCAATGTTCTCCAAATCTAGTAAGTCAAAGCGACCCGCACGAATAAATGCAGCTTGTTCGTTTGCCCATGCAATAATGTCAGTTTTGTAGGCTGTACTCATAGTTTAACCTCTCATTTATGTATTTGAGTATATACAAACAGCGTTTACTCGCAAGCATTGCTCACGAGTGCAAAACATTTAAACCACCTTTTTTACCCTAAAAAACAACGCATACATGGCAGGCAAACTCAGCAGCGTTAAAGCAGTGGCCACTATTAAACCGCCCATAATAGCCACCGCCATTGGCCCCCAAAAGGTGCTATCTATGAGTGGAATCATCGCCAAAACAGCCGCAGCAGCCGTTAAAATAATAGGCCGACAGCGACGCACAGCGGCTTCAATAATGGCCGTCCAACGGTCTGTACCACTGGCAATGTCTTGCTCGATTTGGTCAATCAAAATAACAGAATTACGAATAATCATGCCATTAAGCGCAATAATGCCTAGCATGGCCACAAAGCCCATCGGTTTGCCCACAATAAGTAACATTAACGCCGCGCCAATTACCCCCAAAGGCCCTGTCAAAAATACTAACAAAGCGCGTGGAAAGCTGCGTAATTGCAACATTAACAAGGTAAAAATAATAAACAGCATTAACGGCACATTAGCCGAAATAGACGAGGTGCCTTTTTGCGACTCGGCCACTGTGCCTGCAATATCAATATGATAGCCAGCATCTAACTTAGCGCGTAGCTCATTAAGTTTAGCGTCAATACGCAGTGCAACCGTTGCCGCTTGAATGCCGTCTGCCACATCACCTTGTACTGTAATGGCAAATTGACGATTTTGGCGCCATACCACGCCGTATTCCCACAGCAATTGCGGACGCGCAATTTGTGCCAATGGAATAGACTGGCCATTTTCGGTGGGCAAGTAGGTGTTAGTGAGTGCCGTCATGGTGTCACGCTCTTGTTGCGGTTGACGCAACATAATCGGGATTTGGTCGTTATTTTCTCTATATTGACCAATCGGCAAACCTGACAAAATGGTTTGACTGGCGGTAGCAACGTGTTCGCTGGTAACGCCTAAGGCGCGTGCGCGTTGTTGGTCAATGGCTAAATGCAAAGATTTAACTTGTTCTGACCAATTGTCATTTACGCCACGCATGGCTTCATCGGCACGCACAATGCTTTTGACTTGATCGGCAATGTCGCGCAGTTTTTGGGGATTGTCGCCAATCACNNGGCATGATAATAATTTGAGCCACGTTATTTTGGGGAAAGATTTGGTCTAATGATAAGTAAAAACGCGGCGCACCTTGACCCACAAAAGAAGTCACTAAACCTGCTTCGGGAATCATCAATAAACGTTGTTCGACCTTTTTGACTAAGGATTCGGTGTTGGTGAGGGACGAGCCTTCGGGCAACCATAAGTCAATCACCATTTCGGGGCGATTGGAGTCAGGAAAGAATTGTTTTTCGACCACTTTCATGCCCATCACCCCAACGCCTAAAGCAGCGAGTGTGACTAATAAGGTTATCCAACGATGATTAACACACCATGCAACAGAGGCGCGTACCGCATTATAAAAAGGCGCATCGAATACCTCGTGGTGTTGGCCTGAGCCGTTTTGATGGACTTTTAATAAGCGATAACCCAAAAATGGCACAAAATAAACCGACACAAACCATGACACAATTAAAGCCGTACTAGTCACGGCAAAAATCGCAAAGGTATATTCACCCACTGCCGAGTTAGCCAAACCTATGGGTAAAAAGCCTGCAGCGGTAATCAGTGTGCCTGTGAGCATGGGCATGGCGGTGGTTTGGTAGGCATAAATGCTGGCACTGAGGCGGTCATAACCTTCTTCGAGTTTGCGTACCATCATCTCAACAATAATAATGGCATCGTCCACCAATAAGCCCAAAGCAATAATTAGCGAGCCAAGCGAAATTTTGTGTAAGCCAATGCCCCATTTATTCATGATTAAAAAGGTAATCGCTAACACGGCAGGAATAGACAAACCCACCACTAAACCCGGCCGCATATCTACACGCCACGGTTTGCGGTGTAAACCCAAGGCCAAAAAGCTCACCACTAACACAATAATTAAGGCTTCGGCTAAGGTTTTGACAAACTCTTTTACCGAGCGATTAACTGAGCTAGGTTGGTCTTGTACTTGTTGTAATTCAATGCCCGCAGGTAAAGACTCGCGTAGTTTTTGACTGGCGAGTTGTAGGTCTTTGCCTAGCGCAATAATGTCGCCGCCTTTGGTCATCGAAATACCTAAGCCAATGACTTCATGGCCATTTAAACGCATTTTTGGCGCAGCAGGGTCTTGATAGCCGCGTTGAATGGTGGCAATGTCGCCTAAATTAAAATGACGATTATTAAAGCGTAGTGGTAGACTTTTTAAATCATCTACGTTATTAAACTGGCCTGTTAAACGAATTTGAATATCATCTAGCGAGGTGCGTAATACGCCTGCATATTCAACAGCATTTTGTTGATTAAGCGCATTGATGACTTGGCGCATATCAATGCCCATACGCGCTAATTTCTTTTGTGACACTTCTACAAAAATGCGTTCTTCTTGTACGCCATATTGTTCTACTTTGGCCACATTAGGCACGCGCAATAATTCGTTGCGTACTTGGTCTGAGTATTTTTTTAATTCGGCATACGAAAAACCATCGGCAGAAAGGGCATAAATCACCCCATAAACATCACCAAATTCATCGTTATAAAAAGGCCCTTGCACCCCTTGCGGTAAAGTATGATGTTTGTCGCCAATTTTTTTGCGAATGGTGTACCAAATGTTTTGAATGTCTTTTGCTGGGGCTGAGTCCTTGATTTCAATAAAAATCGTGGTTTCACCTGCTTTAGAATAGCTNNTTGAAAAAAAGAAGCCACGCCTGCCAACATTAACACCACCAATAAATAAATGGTAATGGCGGGGTTTTCAATGGCAATGCGCGATAAATTAAATTTAGTATCTTGAGGCTGTTTCATAAATGTGTCCTCAAGGGGTGGTTTTAGTGGGCATAGGGCGAACTTTTTGGCCTTCATGCAGCACATGAACCCCTGCAACCACAATGTGTTGTCCTGCTTGTAAGCCAGACACCAAAACATCATTGCCTTCTATGCCTACTACACTTATAGGCAATGCTTTGAGTGTTTGTGAATCCTGATTAAATGACCATACTTGGGTTTGTTTGTTGTTTTCCATCAGCGCACTGGTAGGCAGCTTAAAGCCACTACTTTGTGTCGCCATGGTTAACGTTAAGGTAGCAGATTGACCCAAAGAAAACGCATTATTGGGTGCTTGAATACGATAACGCGCTCTAAAGGTACGTGTGGCAGGGTCGGCAACCGCAGACAGCTCGCGTAGCTCGGCTTGGTATTGTGTTTGAGGTTGCGCCCATAACGACACGCTGCCAGTGGTTTGAGTTTTGGCTACGTCGCGGCGGTCTTCGGGAAAGTCCACGGCAATTTCGCGTTCGCCTTGTTGTGCAAGAATCATAATAGCTTGGCCTGCGCCAACTACCATGCCCACATCGGCTTGTACTTGGCTAATAACGCCATCGGCATCGGCTTTTAATAAGGTATCACTTATACGATTACCGTCTAAAGACGCATTACTTTGTAAACTTTTTAAACGTGCCGCAGCGGCAGAAACCGCGACTTTTTTACGGTCTAAATCTAAATCTGATACAAACTGCTTTTGTTGCAGCTCTAAAAAACGGCGATATTCGGCTTGTGCTAAATCTACATCGGCTTGCGCTGCTGTGACTTGTGAGTTAGTTGCAGTCTGCGCTAATTGATAGTCACGTGGGTCTAATTCGGCTAACACTTGGCCTTTTTTTACGCTTTGACCTGTTTCTACCAAGCGTTTAACAATTTTTCCTGCCACTCTAAAACTTAACGGTGACTCAACCCTAGCCCGAATCTCGCCTGCCAATTCAAGCTTTTGTGTATTGGCGGTAGGGCTAATCTCGATGAGCTTAACCAAGCGCGGTGCTTCGGCAGCAATGGGCGGTTTTTCGCAACCACTTAGCAAAACGCTACTAACAATCAACAAAGGAACGGTTTTATACAAGTTAGGCATGGGGTGTTGCTCCAAATGCGTTTAGATGTTGAGAGGTACTAAAGCCATTAATTAGCAAAGTAGCAATTTCATCAATTAATGCGGCAGTAAGTTGTGGGGTTTGTAAATGCGGCGCAAGCTCTTCTTGTAAATGTGCGGGAATCACTAATGAACGTAAAAAACCTAAAATTAATACATGACGTGCTGCCGAAGGAATCGGTCTAAAATGTCCTTCATTAACAGCTTGCGCAAATAAGTCATCTAAACGCGCCAAATAAGGACGCATATAGTGTTGACGTAAATAATTAGAGCGTTCGTTATTGTTATCGCCTTCTCTAAAAATAAAAGCCAACGCCATGGGGTTAGCGACTAAATTTTTTAACGATTGCGGCAGGTTTTGGCGTAAAGCCTGAGCAGGGCGATGACTTTTTGCCAAGTTTTCTAAGTTTGCGGTAAGGGTGTTCATTAACGGTGCAATATGATTATCAGCCGCTTCTTGCCATAGCTGATGTTTAGAGCCAAAGTGATGATGCAATAAACTATCACTCACGCCACAATCACCAGCTAATTGTCGTAAAGACACCGCCTCATAACCTTGTTGGGCAAAGGCAATAAACGCTTTATGAAGAATATCTTCACGCGAAATGGCGGCTTGTTGGCCACGGGGGCGACCACGCAGTCTGGGACATAAATTCATGGCTTTAACTTTAATTGGGCATTTGACCAATTAAATACCATAAGCCAAAACTATTGTCACCTTTACAGTGTCAAGATTGCTCAAAAAAGTGTAAAAAAGTCGATTTGTTCACAAAATGGGAGAGTTTGAGAAGGTGTTGCGCAAAGCTTAAAACTTAATGGTTTAGTCATAGTTTTGTAGCATAAGGTCATAGACTAAATAGGACTACAATTAAAAAAATTATTTAGAGATAAAAAATGTCATTAATTCGTTTGGTATATGCCAGTCAATTTGCACAGCCCTTTAATGAGTTAGACGCACTTGATATTATTGAAGTGTCGATGGTTAATAATCGTAAGCTCGATATTACGGGTGTGTTGTGTTATAGCAATCATTATTATTTGCAATGTTTAGAGGGCTGTCGTACCGAGGTTAATCGTTTATATCGTAAAATTTGTTTAGATTCGCGTCACACAGAACCTGTGATTTTAATGTATCAAGAAATTTTGCATCGCCAGTTTGATGACTGGTATATGGGGCATATTCCGTCTATTAATATCAGTGGAGGTACAGTGTTAAAGTATTCTAAAGAAAGACACTTTAACCCCTATACCATGACACCCGAAGCCGCGTTAAAGTTTTTACTAGAGTTATCGCAAATTAACGCGGTGTTGTAGGGGGTGGGGTGAGGGTGTACTCAGCATCAAAAAACTAATCAAACTCTCGGTCATTAAAAGCTAAATCAGGTGATTTGGCTTTTTTACCTGCAATTTTAAAGTTTTTGCCTAATAGTAGGCGACGTTGCCAACGCTTTTCTAAAGCTAAGGTATCGGACTCAGGCTGCGAAACCATCGCATTTAAAACCCGTTTGGCTGCCAAGACGGCATCGGGTGAACGCGCACAAATTTCGTTAGCTAAAGCAAGGGCTTTAACCATAGGCTCGTTAGCAACATGGCTAATTAAACCAATCTCTTTGGCTTCTGTGCCACTTACAATTCGTGCCGTCATGGTCAGTTCTTTGGCCATATCTAAGCCAATTAAACCGCGTAGGGTGGCGGTAATGCCCATGTCGGGTACTAAGCCCCAACGTGCTTCCATAATGGCTAATTGTGAGTCGGGCGTGGCGATTCTAAAATCTGCACCTAAAGCTAATTGCATACCTGCACCAAAACAATGGCCATGAATAGACGCAATCACAGGCACAGGTAAATCACGCCATACTAAAAATACCCGTTGAAACAAATTAGGGCCTGGGCGAGATAGTTCCCACATGGCTGTTACAATATTGAGTGGGCTTTGTAAATCGGCTAAGTCAATGCCTGCGCTAAATGATGAGCCTTCACCCGTCAAAATAACCGCGCGTACACTACGTTGCTCTTGTAATTCTTCGCCAACTTTTAACAGTTCACGTAACAAAGCAAAGCTCATGGCATTACGTTTGTC
>DDBM01000245.1 GCA_002333125.1 Moraxellaceae bacterium UBA2032
TGATTTCGTGAACAAGTAAAAAATGGATATATTCCAAATTTCTCACCCTCGTTAACATCTTTTTTTCCTGTGCAAATGACACAGTGTTTACCTAATGTTGTTTTCTCCCAATCCGTTAGCTCAGACATACCCTAACCCCTTCAAAAACACCGCCAACTGCCGCGCCGCCGCATCACGCTCCGTTTCAATCTCGGTTAGCGTCACCTTATATTTATCCCACCAATTCTCAAACATCGCCACAATTTGCTGGCGTTGGCTAGTAATATATCGCTCCAAAATAGCCAACATATCGTTATGCAACAGCGTTAATAACAAGGCCGCCGCCTTCTCTGGCGTTAAACCATCAACCGCCTTATTTAACTCTGCCGTCAAACNNTCTTTTTTGTCGGGGCTGGCCGCTTTAATTTGACTTTCTAACTCGGCTTTTTTGGCTTCCAATTCGGCAATCTCGGCCACAAAACTGCCCATAAGTAACTTAACTAACTTATGCTCTAACGGGCTGTCTTTACTGGTTTTCTCTTCTAAGGCAGTGACAATACTGGTACGCCACGCATCAACCACCCCACGCGAACCGCGCGCCATTAAGGTCAAAAAGTCATACTTACTTTGATTCCAAAAGCCTGCCACAATGCCGCGCACTTGAAACGCATCCAACAAGCCAATTTGCTCTAACTGCTCGCTAAAACTGGCTAATAACTCATTACGCAAACCTACAAAACTCTGCGCCCCTGCCAAGGCGGTAATACGGCTGCTATGCGCTGCCCACCACGCCGCAAACGAAGCACGAATGGCCGCTTCTTTGGCTTGCAGCCCTGCGTTGTTTTCTATAGCCGACTTAAAGTCGGTTTTTGCGCTAAATTCAGGCTTAAACTGGTAATACTTGGCATCTTGCAGCACAAAAAAATCGAGCGGATTTAAACCGTGTGCCTTAAATAATCGACTTTTATCGGCATGATTGACCTCGGCTTTCGGAATGCCACCCACCAAATGGGCGCGAACATCATGCGGCTCTGGCAAGGGTGCATTGTCCACATAACGCCGAATATTGAGGTTATAACCGTTTTCTTGTAAGGTTTTATGGTCAACAATCGCAGAGAAACGGGGAATTTCGGTAAAGGCTTCGTAAGTGGTCACGATTTTTTCGATATGTTCGGGCATTAGATAATTTTGCGCTCGCCCTTCAAAAAACTCACGGTCGGCATTAATAAACAATACCTTACCTTGACGCTCGGCGGCTTTGGCACTGACCACGTTTGCACCGACGTGCTTTTGTTTACGCAAAATCAAAATACAGGCAGGAATACCCGTGCCATAAAACAAATTAGGAGCAATGCCAATAACAGCTTCTAATAAGTCATCGTTAATTATGCCTTCACGAATGCCTTTTTCTTCACCGCCCCTAAACAACACACCATGAGGTAATACCGTCGCCACTAAACCACCATCGGCACACACGGCAATCATGTGCTGCAAAAACATTAAATCGGCTTTTTTTGCACCTAACGGCACTTCGCCATAAGTAAAACGTTCGGCTCTAAAGTCGGGGTTCCATGTCGATTGTTCGTTCGCGCCTTTGTCGGTGTGTCCCCAATTTATCGAAAAGGGTGGATTGGTTAAAATGCGGTCAAAGCGGCGCAACTCGCCATCTTTAACGTGCTGAGGTTTGGCTAAAGTGTCTTCGTTGTGCAAGTCGGCGGTGCTAATGCCGTGCAACAACATATTCATTTTGGCAATCGACCACACAGTACCATTGGCTTCTTGACCATAAAGATTTGCTTTTCGGCCTTCTTGCCCTTGTTCTTCTATGTATTCTTTGGCTGCAATCAACATACCGCCAGAACCACAACACGGGTCATAAATATGATGATGCAATTCGGGTTTAATTAAGCGTACCATCATGCGTACCACCGAGCGCGGCGTATAAAACTCACCGCCTTTTTTGCCTGCGGAATCGGCAAAGTCACCAATTAAATACTCATAAGCCGCGCCTAACAAATCGGGAAACTCAAAGTCTTCATTACGCAAACGGTACTTAGCAAAATGCGTGATTAATTGGCGTAGCTTGGTGTCTTCGATTTTCTTTTGGCCGACCTTACGCGTAAAGTCTATATGCTCCAACACGCCATCTAAGCTACTGTTATCGTTTTCTAACCCTGCTAAGGCTCTGTTTAAAGCATCACCCACATTATGATGGGCATTGTTTACTAAGTCCTGATAACGTGACTGCTCTGGCACCCAAAACGAGCCTTCTTTCATGTACCAATCTTTTAAATTGGCAATTTCTTGCGCTTCTTCGGCTGTGCTTCCTGCTTCAATTTGTTCTTTAATCACTTGTTCTCTGGCTTCGTCAAATACGTCCGAGCAACGCTTTAAAAACAACATACCAAAAATATATTCTTTAAATTCGGAGGCATCCATTTTGCCGCGCAAGATGTCGGCGGCTTTAAATAAATGATTTTCTAGCTGAGACAAGGTAAGAGGCATGGATTAAATCCTGTCGGTCTTTTATTGAGGTGAATCAATAGCTTTAATATATGTGAGAAAGCTATTGTTTTTAAAAGTGATTTTTATATGTTATGTCAACTGCCAATATTTTTTTGCTAAAATACTTTGTTGCTGACGTATCGTATCAACTTGTGATTGCATAACTACCTCTTGCTCAAAATCAGCAATCATTTGTATTGCTAGGGCATCAGGCTTGGGTATTTGTAACTTTTGTAAGTCGCTTAAATTGAGTAAGGATATAGTCGCACCAGATGCTAGCTTATTCATTAAAGCATTACCGATGTCTGAACGTAAAAATACATATAGCCATTGAGCATTGATAGCATTATTATTAACTCTCAAGACGATCATTGACTGGCTTGCTACCCAACCACCTTCTCCTGCTGGTGGGGCATCACCGATAATTCCTACTTTCCCAACACTGCCTTTAGTAATGAGAACAATATCGCCTTTTATCAAAAATTGAGTTTTATTTTTTTGAGCAGTCTCTATTGGGATATTAATATCACGGCCATGATGATTAACATATCCATAGTCCACCAAATCTACGGCTCCAATTTCATAAGCAACGATACTTTTTTCGTTTTCATTGGTCGTCTTCATTGGTCTAATAAAAGACACTACCTCATGTAAAAAAAACATTGGCATATTTAGCTTTTTTTGAAGTAGTTGATCTGTTTCAGACATTACATAATGACTGGGTTGTAGTTGTGAATCATTGCCTAAAATATCTTCAACAGAAACCTCAATCCCGTATTTGGATGATTTTTTTCCTGTAGTAATATCTATCAATAAGTCTACGTTAGTTAAGATATCTTTTGATTTTTTAGTAGATTCTTTAAAGTCTTTACTAGAGGACGCATCAATAAAAAGCACTTTTTCATATTGTTTTTCATTACTCAGAATAATGACGCTAAAAGGGAGTGTTGTGTTATACAGTAACGATGAAGGTAATGAGATGACTGTTTTTACTTTTTTGCTTTTTAGAAGTTCTTCACGTAATCTTTTCTCACTACCACTACTAAACAAAACATTATTAGGAACAGCTATAACAGCAAGCCCTTTTGTTTGAGATAAAATGTGATAAATACATAACACATTTCCATTAGTTGTGTTTTCTGAAAAACGATTAAACCAATCATTAGCAATATTTTTTTCGTTATATTTTATACCAAATGGCGGAATACTAATGCTGGTATCAAAAGCGCGTAGTTTTTGATTAAGCACACCTTTGGGTTGTGTAATAGGGTCAGTGATAACTATTTCTATTTTCTTTTTTAAGTTAAGTGTTTGAATAATAAATGGATATATCTCATTAGATGGATTTTCGAGATATATTTCTTTATTAAGAGCTGCTGCACGCCCCGTAAGCTGGCCGCTTCCATCCCAAGGTAAATAAATTGTTTTACTTTGTTCTAGCTCAGCTATAGCAATCAAGTAATTTGCAATTTCAGGAGGGATCGCTGGGTTATAAACGTTATGAAGGCTGAGTTCGCATATGCTATCAGTGAGTTCAAGGTTTTTAATTACTCCAGCAGATTGGGCTTCAATAATTAAGTGGATAGCGTCTAGCATCTTACTATTGTTTATATTTGTGAAAAATCTTTGAGTAAATAGTAGATTTTTACCATTAAACTCATCATTTATTTTACTAAAAACATGACTCAGTTCCGCGTTTGTTGAAGACGCATACTGGTCTATGTTAAGCCCGTTAGACAAAAACTCATTTTCCGATAAATAAGCCCATGCTAAAAGCTGCATAGATAACTGTAATTGCTCTTCATTAGCAAGGGGCGTTGATTTGAAAATCTCAAATAGTCTAATTAGTAAATTAGCATTACTCATATTTTAACCCTCACAATTATAAGCAGTGATCAACGTGTCACCATTGGCGACAACAACAACGCCACCTTTATCTATTACACGCATTATTACACGTATTTGACGCTTCATTTCTTCAAGATAAGCGCAAGCAATTTTCTTGTTGAGAACATATTTGTCACCATCAATGACTCCATGATTTAAGGCTAGCTCAACCATTTTTTGGTCGATACCACGTTGTGACATGCGTTTTTTTAAATGGATGCTTTTGTTCATTTTGGAGGAGCTCGTGTAATTTGTTTCGACGAGCCAATCTTAAATGTTATTTGATACCTTTTCAATAGTAATTATTACTTTTATTGAGAAATGGGTAATTTTTTACTGTTGGCAATAAAATCGGTGATTTTTTCTTTGGTAGAAAACTAACGACACTAGCAAAAGCTGGTTTTAATGGCCTAGCCTCTACTTTTAACTTCGGTTAAAAATGGAATGATTACCGTTATTAGTAATTTTTAAACTGCGATTAAAGGGAAAATTGAAGGTGGTTTTAGTAGCTATTTTTCGTGAATTTAACATAATCGGCGTTAT
>DDBM01000062.1:0-8894 GCA_002333125.1 Moraxellaceae bacterium UBA2032
TGCTGTTTTAGTTGAGTCTGCGTGAGGCTAAGCTGATGTGCTAAATAAGCAATAAAGCCCGTAATTAGGCTGCCACTAATAGCAAAATTAAGCCACAACGCCACATTGTGTAATAAAAAATAGCTATTCCAACGTTCAGGTATTATAGGTAATGCCACATAATCTGCCATTAAACTGGCGTATAAAAAGATGGTCAGCATTAATAGGCCAAAAGTATAACCCAATGGCAATACCGCCGCCGCAATCGCTAAAGGCAATAAAAATAACGAAACAAAGGGATTAGTAACGCCACCCGTAAAATAACACAACAACGCCAAAGCCATTAAATCAACCGTAAGTTGTGCCGCTAAGGTTTCGGCAGTAATAACGGGCTGTGATTGGCGATGTAATTGATAGGCAATATAGCCATTACTTACGCCTAAAAAGCTAATTACCATAAACAAAGATAATAACGGCAATGGCATTTGCAAACCATAATGCACTAACAACACAGCACTACTTTGCCCGACTATTGCTACACAACGCAAATAAAACAAAGCCTTAAGGTGACGCCTGTTATTTTGAATTTGTTGTGTAAAAGCTGACATAAAACGCTCAATAATTAGAATTTTTTATAGTGGCATCACCGTCACACTCACCTCTAACTCATGTTCACCGCCACCAAAAATAACACCACGTAATGGTGATACATCACTAAAGTCTCGCCCCCATGCTAAAGTAATATGCTCTATGCTAGGAATTAAGTTATTTGTTGGGTCAAAATCAACCCAACCCAAATAAGGGCAATATACCGCCACCCACGCATGAGAGGCATCTGCGCCAATTAAACGCGGCTGACCTTTTGGAGGATGAGTTAACAAATAGCCACTCACATAACGCGCAGGAAGACCTAACGAACGCAAACAAGCCAACATAAAATGGGCATAGTCTTGGCATACACCACGTTTATGCTCTAATACTTCTAATAGTGGCGTGCCAATATGTGTTGCTTCGGGATCAAAACTAAACTCATTAAAAATTTTAGCCATTAAAGCTTGTGCAGCTTGCATCACAGGCTTATTGGGCAAAAAACATGACGCGGCATAATCAGCAAACTGATGTTTTAAGGGAATATAAGGCGATTGAAAACAAAACGGTAATGCAGCCATAAGATTATCGTCTAGTTGTCTTACCCCCTGATAACGACACAAATCTACCAAACTATCCCATGCCATACTTTGTTCAAAAGGCGATATTTGACGTTCATATACATCAATAGTCATATTGGCAATAACTTTTAAAGCGTCATGAGGCTGATTAAACTCTAACTGCAAACACGGATTTGCAAAACTATCTAAGGAGGCAAAGCTTTCGTTAGGTAATGGCTCTATATCAACATATTGGGCAATAGTTGACTGATAAGGCATGGCTCTAGCTTGTAAATGCAATAACTGTTGCGACAAGGTCACAGGAAAATCATATTGATAATGTGTTTCGTGTGTGACTTGATAACGTGCTTTATGAGTCATTAGGAAGATACCGTTGACTGGCTGAATGTATCAATATGAGCAAAATAGCGTAACTCTAAGCTACTAGCCAAGTTACTTCCTGCTTGCCCGATGTCTTGCAATAAACGCGCAATTAACGCTAAGGCTTTTGTTAAACGTGCAGGATAATTCATCTCGCTTTCTAGTACATCAAAATTAATGGACTCTAATTGCTCGCTTAGGGTCGCTAAACCACAATCAGGCTCATGTTCTAATTGTGCTAAAGAATGAACTAATGCCTTAATTTGAAATTGTATAGAATGAGGATTACTGGTGTCTAATAATACCAAATCTAAAACAGGAATTAACTGCGAGCTAGACACATAACGACTACGATAGGTAATGGTACTTTCGGCTAACTCTAACAACCAATCTAATGAACTTTGTTCAATCACCGATTGCTCTAATAATTGTGCGATAACTTGCGTAAAAAATTGTAGCCGTTCTAAACGCCGCCCCATCATTAAAAACCGCCAACTATGGTCTTGTACCATGTCATCTAAGACTACACCCGACAACGCCGATAACGACATTAATAGTCTATCTATAAACGATAATGCTTTACCTAAGTCGGTAGAGGCTAGGCTATCTGCTTCTTGTTGTAGCTCAGTAATGGTTATCCAGTTTTCTTGAGACAAACGTCCTCGTACTTGAGAAGCTGACCATATCAGGCTTTGTAAATTGGCAGCAACACTACCTACTAATTCTTTATCGTAGATTCCTGCTAATAATTGCTGAGCTTGCTCTTTTTTATCTGTAGGACATAAGCCCCAATATTCACAACTTGCCAAAGCAGCTTGTAAAGCAAAGTCATTTTCATCAGCCAAATCTATATAACGCGATACGGTAGAATGCAATAAACGCGCATTATTAGCACAACGCTCCGAATATCGTCCTAACCAAAACATATTTTCGGCCACACGTGACGACAAATAAGGGTCTTGACGTAATAAATCTCGCGCACCTAGTGTACGTACTTTAGGCTTTTCGCTACGCGCATTTTGGCCAAAACAAACCCAAACATCTTTACTAATGCCGCCACGCTGCATAGAGACAATCGCATCACGTGGGTGCTTAGCTACACGCGCCAAACCACCCGCCATGACTTGATAATTGCCTCTTTCGTTGGGTGTTGCATACATACGCATCGCAGAAGACTGCGACACAAGCTGTTGTTGCTTTAAATCCCACACAGGCGTTTGAGCTAATATGGCTTTTTCTTGAGCAACATAGGCATAAGGACGACTGCGTAAGCGCGTTTTGAGCAATTCTTTTTGGGTTTGGTCTAAATCTTCTACAAACACAGGTTCAAAATTTTGAGAGGGAAAGCTAGGTTTAACCACTAACCGATCTAAATTGATGATAGCTTTTTCTAAGACAGGTGTTTCGCCACACCACCATGTTGCGACTGAGGGAATTTTGAGCGGTTCACCCAAAAGATGCTGACAGATTTTGGGTAAAAACCCTAATAACCCTGCCGATTCAATTACCCCCGAACCCAAGGCATTGGCCACTAAAACATTACCTGCGCTAACAGCACCCAATAAGCCTGCAACCCCTAACGCAGAGTCGGCTCTAAAAGCGAGAGGGTCACAATAATCATCATCTAAACGACGTAATATGCCATGAACACGCTTTAATCCATTGAGCGTTTTTAAATATACAATACCTGCGCGTACTGTTAAGTCTGCGCCTTCGACCAAAGGAATACCCAAGTGTCGTGCTAAATAAATATGTTCAAAATAAGTTTCGTTAAAACGCCCTGCCGTTAATAACACAATTAATGGCGGCTTGTTTGAACTGGGTGACAAACGCATTAAGGTTTGTTTTAACACCACAAAATAATCATTAAGCGATTGTACTTTTAACTGACGGTAAAGCTCAGGAAACACCCGTGAGATAATTTGACGATTTTCGAGCGCATAACCCGCGCCAGAAGGCGTTTGAGTACGGTCTGCCATGACCCACCATCGCCCTTTGTTATCTTTGGCAACATCGGCGGCATAAATATGCAAAAAGATATTTTGAGCTTGTTTTAATCCCACACAAGGGCGTAAAAAATTATTGTGGCCATAAATCAGCTCAGCAGGCAACAACCCTTGTTTAATGAGTTGTTGCTCGCCATAAATATCAGCCAAAATCAAATTTAATAACTTGGCACGTTGCGCAATACCCTCAGCTAATACTTGCCATTCTTCGGCAGGAATCAAATTAGGAATTACCCCTAAACGCCATGGACGATTTAAACCTTGTTTTTCGCCATAAACATTATAGGTTACGCCATTTTCTTGAATTTGCTGCGAAACCAAGTCTGAACGCGCCTGCATTTGCTCAGGTGACATAGATTGCAACACACTGGCAAAATGTTGCCAGTGTGGGTGAATGGAACCGTTTTTTGCAAATACCTCATGATATGAGCTAGCGTCGGCACCAAAAGTGTCAAATAATAAAGACATATGGTTTTATTTATATCTCAAATCTAACACAAAGGGATGCTCTGGATTAGGCGTAAAAGGTTTGGCGTATACTTGGCGTGGAGTATGCCCCATACGTACAAAACGCGCTAGACGACGACTTTCTGCCTCGTAAGAATTAACAGGAAAATCATTAAAACTACGACCACCTGCGTGCATGACATGATACTGGCAACCACCTAAGGAGCGATTCATCCATGTATCCACAATATCAAACGTTAACGGTGCATGTACACCAATAGTCGGATGTAAACAATTAGGCGGCTGCCATGCACGATAACGCACACCGCCCACAAACTCGCCCGCATTACCCGTAGGATGCAACGGTACAGACTCACCATTACAGCTAACAACATAACGTTCTGGCGCAAGCCCCGTTATTTTTANNGGAAAGCGAAACTCAAAATGAGCGTTAAACCAATCTTTTTGTATGGCATAACCTGCACCTTGTAATTCTTCAATCACATCGGCAAAGTCTTGCTCTACAAAATAAGGCAACATAAAGCGGTCATGTAGCTCTGCACCCCAACGTGCTAAACGCGGCGGATTATATGGCGTGTGCCAAAAACGAGCAACTAAAGCTCTAATTAACAATTGTTGCGCTAAACTCATTTGAGCATGTGGCGGCATTTCAAAACCGCGTAACTCTAACAAGCCTAAACGACCTGTACTGCTATCGGGTGAGTACAATTTATCAATACAAAATTCGGCACGATGGGTATTGCCTGTCACATCGACCAATAAATGGCGTAACAATCTATCAACCAACCATGCTGGACACGATTCACCCACCTTAGGAAACTGTTTAAACGCAATTTCTAACTCATACAAAGCATCGTTACGTGCTTCGTCCACTCTAGGTGCTTGCGACGTTGGCCCAATAAACAAGCCCGAAAATAAATACGACAATGACGGATGATTATGCCAATAGCTAATTAAGCTTTTGAGTACATCTGGTCTGCGTAAAAAAGGTGAGTCGTGTACTGTTGCCCCACCTAATACAAAATGATTACCGCCACCCGTGCCTGTATGTCGGCCATCGGTCATAAACTTTTCGCTAGTTAACTTACATAAATGAGCGGTTTCGTACAAATAGGTCGTTTTTTCAACCAACTCTTGCCATGTGCTTGAGGGATGAATGTTAACCTCAATGACTGCTGGGTCTGGTGTGACTTTAAAGTTTGTTATTCGTGGGTCGGACGGCGGCTCATAGCCTTCTAAAATAATCGGATGATTAAGCGCTTTGGCGGTCTCTTCAATAGCCGACACCAGCTCTAAGTAATGCTCTAACTTCGCTAAAGGCGGCATAAATAAATACAGTTTGCCATCACGTGCTTCGGCTGACAACGCTGTACGTGTGACTTCCGCTGCCGACTGCTTAGCAACAGGTGGCGTTTTTAAAGTGACTGTTTTAGAACGAAGATGTTTAACAGATGTTGTTAGCTCCTCAAAATTAGCACTTGGGTCAACAGGATTAACATAAGGAAAGTCTTCTTTTTTAACCCAAGGCTGAGAGTCTAAAGGTAGGCGATAACCTAAAGGTGAATCTCCCGGTACTAAATAACAGTATTTATCGCGTAAAAACCATGACCCTGTTTGCCATGTATCTGCTTTGTCATTCCATGCAATCGGTAAAACATGACCCACGATATGCTCTAAGCCTTGGCTAAAGAGTTTTAATAACCGCGCCCGCTCCATTTCATCATTAATACGAGAATCATAAGGGTCAACATTGATCGGTAACTTACGCTCACGCCACATGTAATAATAAATATCTTCAAAAGCAGGAAAAATACACGTTTTGTCTAAACCTAAACGCTGCGCTACGCCTTGTAAATAACTAGCAGCTAATGCGGCATCTGCACCATAGCTTTTAGCTTCATCGGCATATAACTGATTATTCGTCCAAATAGCTTGACCATCTTTACGCCAAAAACAATTTAACGACCAACGAGGCAATTGCTCACCCGGATACCATTTACCTTGACCAAAATGCGTTAAGCCTTGCGGTGCATATTTATCGCGTAATTTAATAAACAATTCGGTAGCGCGTAACCGTTTTGTGGGCCCTAGTGCTTCGGTGTTCCATTCTGCGCCTTCGGGGTCATCTACCGCCACAAAAGTCGGTTCTCCACCCATGGTTAATCTAACATCCATCTTTGTTAAATCTTCATCTACCTGATGACCTAAAGCTTCAATTGCTTGCCATTGTGCTTCGCTATAAGGTTTGGTCACACGCGGAGCTTCCCAAATACGCTCTACACTCATCTGATGCTCAAACTCACACTCACACTCATCCAATAAACCCGTAATAGGCGCGGCGGATGACGGCTCGGGACTACACGCCAATGGCAAATGACCTTCACCTGCTAATAAGCCCGATGTAGGGTCTAAACCTACCCAACCTGCACCGGGTAAATATACTTCGCACCATGCGTGTAAGTCGGTAAAGTCAACCTCTGTACCTGTAGGCCCATCTAAGGATTTAACATCGGGTGTTAATTGTATTAAATACCCCGAAACAAAACGCGCTGCCAAGCCTAAATGTCTAAATAGCTGTACCAATAACCAAGATGTGTCTCGGCATGAGCCTGAGCCTTTTTGTAGTGTTTCTTCGGGTGTTTGCACCCCCGCTTCTAAACGAATTAAATAACTAATATCTTTAAATAGCCCTGCATTGAGTGCCACTAAAAAATCAATGGTGCGTACTTTGGTACGTGGTACTTTTTGCAAATACTTTTTAAAATGTGGTGTTAGCGGCAGTTTGACTAAATACGGGGCAAGCTCTTGGTCTAAACTTGCATCATAGGCAAAAGGAAATTCTTCGGCGTATGGCTCTAAAAAAAAGTCAAACGGGTTAATAACCGACATTTCTGCCACTAAATCGACTTCTATTTTAAACTCTTGGTTTTTTTCGGGAAAAACCAAACGCGCTAAATAGTTGGATTGAGGGTCTTGCTGCCAATTAATAAAGTGATTAGCAGGTGTGACTTTAAGCGAGTAAGACAGAATTCGAGTACGGCAATGCGGTGCAGGTCGTAAACGAACTATCTGCGCGCCTACATTAATCGGACGGTCATAACGATAGTGCGTGACGTGATTAAGCGCAACATGAATAGACATGAAGCTACCTCCCTACGGTTTATAAAGAATTAAGAGCGACGCATTTCACTAAAATAAGCGACAAACACCTAAGCTCTAAGAATGGCCAAATAAAAAACTATTGCCAATAATCGGACGGTGGTGGCGGTAATTGTGCTAATACCTGCTGTAAACCTTCTGACCATTGGCTGCGAATCATATTGAAGTACGGGTCATCATCAAACAAACGCCGTCCTTGAGGAACGTGAAAACTATGGTTTTGATACACCAATAAATCGAGTGGTGTACCTACCGATAAATTACTACGAATCGTTGAATCAAAAGAAATTAGCGCACAACGTAACGCCTTATCAATTGGTGTATCAAAATACAACGCACGGTCTAAAATAGGTTTGCCATATTTACTTTCTCCAATTTGAAAGTATGGCGTATCTTGGGTGGCGGCAATAAAATTACCTTGAGGATAAATATTATAAAGCTTAGGGTCTTCGCCCAAAATTTGTCCACCCAATAAAAAGGAACAAGAAAAATCTGCATCTTGGCCTTTGTATTTATTGGTGACCTCAAGCAAGGTTTGGCCAATTAAATCAGCGGCATCGTACATTGTTTTTACACTATGCAAATGCCCTGCTGTTTCATGCTGAATACGCTGTCGTAATAAGGTAACAACAGCTTGCGAAGTAGCCAAATTACCTGCACTTTGCAGCACCAGAATACGCTCACCTTCTAAACCAAATACATACAGCTTACGAAACACCGCAATATGGTCAACGCCTGCATTAGTGCGAGAATCACTTACAAAAACCAAACCTTCTTGAAGACGCATAGCCACACAATAAGTCATATTAGTTCTCAATGAGCAAAAACATCGGATAAGGCTTTGGTTAAATCTTGTAGATGTTGTTGTAACAACATTGTTGAAGATTGTGTTTGAGCCATCTGTGATAACAACATCGCTTGAGACTGTGTTTGAGTCGTAAAATGTTGTAATCGATCAACACAATCGCTCACATTGCCCCATATAGAGTGTGGCAACATCGCAACATTGGAGCTAAGACCTTTGATAGCCGTTAAGGCTAATGTCGTATCTATTTCGCCATTAGACTTAATCAGGCTATAGCGCAACAAGCCATCTAACACCTCTACACCAATGCCTATATTGATAAATAACTGTACTTGGTTGTCTGGCTCAAATTCAACCTTAGTCATTAATTCTTGTAGTTGTATTTGTAAGGTTTGGTAGCGTTTAAATGAGTCAGCAAAATCTTTTTGCGTTAAAAATGCCACTTGCCAATCTAAATACAAGGTATTAATAGACAGCCATAAATCTTGGCTTAATCGTCCACGCGTTGCCTGTGCATCGGCTCGTAATGAGGCAACACAAGCACTCACACTGCTTGGATTTTGGCCATCCAAAAAAAACGCAGCAACAGACGACTCTTTTAACTCACTATATTGCTGATAATAATAAGAACCTGTTGCGGTCATGCTTAAAGGAATCGTTAAATTATCGCGTGTAGCTTCGTTAAAGGCATTAAGTAATACCGACACTAACGATTGAGCGCGACTTAAATACCGCCCTAACCAATATAAATCTGCTGCTGTTGACAATAACAACATAGCTACATTCCTATTTATTTAATCTTAAAACGTATTACTCTGCTAATACCCATGTATCTTTAGTACCGCCACCCTGCGATGAATTTACCACCAACGAGCCTGACTTTAAGGCAACACGAGTTAAGCCACCTGCCACTAAACGTGTTGTTTTACCCGACAACACAAAAGGCCG
>DDBM01000062.1:8939-17931 GCA_002333125.1 Moraxellaceae bacterium UBA2032
CATTGAAAGGTAGGCACATTTTGTAAAATAGGCTCTTCGCTCAAATAAAAACGAATCATATCAGGCACAAAGGGATATACCGATTTATCATCTGCTACGCCCGTACCGACGGCATTAGCCAACACTACATTGCCTGCTCTATACGCCGACATAAGCCCTGCAACACCTAACATCGAATGTGGATTAAAAGCCAATGGGTCAATAAAGGCATCATCTAAACGCCGATAAATCACATCTANNAAAAAAGCGTGTTCAAAAAAGGCACTGTTAAATCGACCTGGTGTTAATACCGCAATATTGACCGCACTTTTGGCAGAGGCTTCTAATAAAGTTGCTTTTAAATAGTCAGGATAATGTGCAACAGGCAATACCTTATGCTGCGCCAACAATTCAGGAAATAAACGCTCGGTCATTTTGCGATTTTCGAGCATATACGACACCCCTGACGGCGTGCGTAAATTATCCTCTAACACATAATAAGTGCCATCGCCATGACGCACCAAATCAATGCCTGCAATATGGGCATAAATACCATGAGGCAAATCTAAGCCTTGCATAGCGGCTTGATAATGCTCATTCGTTAAGATTTGTTCTGGCGGAATAATGCCCGCTTTAAGGATATGTTGTTCGTGATAAATGTCGTGCAAAAAAGCATTTAAAGCTTGGACACGTTGCTCACAACCTTTGGCCATGACCGCCCATTCTGTGGCGGTAATAATACGAGGAATCATATCAAAAGGAATTAAACGCTCTGTGCCTGCATCATCGCCATACACAGTAAAGGTAATGCCTTCTTGTCTAAATCGCAGGTCAGCTTGTTGTTTTTTGAATAATAAAGACGCTAATGGTGTTTGATCTAACCATGTAGAAATATGCTGATAACTGTCTCTACAGCCATCGAGCATCATCATTTCGTCATAATAATTTGGATAAGAAACGTATCCGTGTTTGTGTTCATTTGTCGTATTTAGACAAGCCATAATTTGTCTCCCTTGTTGGAGTCTGTTTTATATATCCTATGAGCTAATGCAATATACTTGCCAAGTTTTTAATGGTATTTGATGATAATAATGCACCCTTTTGAAGCACTTCTATCTAGCGATATCAAGCAATGCACTATGAATACTAAGACAACCATCATAGCCTAAAACGAGCCAAATAGGAAAATCGTGTAAAAACCCCATCTAAAAATGCTTAGCTCTAGCCCATTGACAAAACTTTTTGTACAATCGTATTGTAAGTTTATTTTGACTACCACGAGGAAAGCGTATGTCTGCATTAACAGGCTTAAATATTTTAGATTTTTCGGGCTTATTACCTGCCCCCTATGGCACAAGAATATTGGCCGATATGGGCGCAAATGTATTACGTGTCGAAGCACCTGCACGGCCTGATATGGTTCGTGTTATGCCCCCATTTGACGAACAAGGNNTAAAAAAAATTAACCCACGTTTAATTTATTGTGCGGTGACAGGCTATGGACAGCAGGGAGTGTATAAAAATAGAGCGGGGCATGACCTCAACTACTTAGCCATTGCGGGTATTTTGGACTACACAGGCCGCAAAACCACAGGCCCAATGCCACTACCGATTCAGGCTGCTGATATTACGGGTGGTTTATATGCAGTCACTGGGATTTTGGCTGCGGTGATTCATCGTCAAACAACAAACCAAGGCCAATTTGTAGATGTGTCACTAACCGATGCGGCTTTTAGTTTACAAGCCCTCACTGCACCTGCGGCATTAATGGCTAATCATCAACCAAAACCCGAAACAGACACGCTAAATGGCGGCACATTTTATGATTGTTATCAAACTTTAGATAACCGTTATTTAAGTATTGGCGGTTTAGAGCCACAATTTTTTATGGCTTTTGCTAATGCCATTCAACGTCCTGATTTAATTTCTTTGTCTATTCGTCATGATGCTCAAGCCGTGACTATTGTCAAAGCAGCCATTAGTGAAGCTATTATTAAAAAGACGCTCAGTGAATGGCAAACGGTGTTTGCTACCATAGAAGCTTGCGTAGAACCTGTATTGTCGTTTGCAGAAGCGTGTGAGCATCCACAAATTATTGAGCGTAAAATGTTAGTTGACGTACCTAGCCCTAATGGGTCAACACAAAAACAAATCGCCACCCCTATTGTGTTTAGTGCCACACCTAATCAATACCGTATGACAGGTACAGCTCTTGGTTCTCATACCACGGAGGTGTTATTAGCACATGGTTTTACTGAAGCCGACATTAAGTCTTGGCAACAACAAGGTATTATTATGAGCTAAAAAGACACCAACTTTGGCTTTTTTGTATTTAGGACTGAGGTCATCTCGCCTTAGTCCTAAATACGCCATTCATTTCAGTTCAAATTTGTTCTTATTAACACTAGACTAACAACGCAAGCACATGAGCAAAATCTACAAGCATGATAGAATTATTCTCAATTTACGCGCAAAATGCGTAAAGCGTGTTTTTTCTTTGGGCTAAGTCTTAGTCCTCATTATTTATTTGTCTGTTATTAAGGATACTATTGCATGGCTATTGTTGACATCATCAAATCTTGGTTTGGTAAAAACAAAAAACCGACGATTGCGCCATCACCCACTCCCACACAAACTCAAGCTAAAAAAACCATAGCTACACCGAGCAAAGCGGCTACGTTTGAAAAGTTAGAAACTCAAGAGTCTGCCAACCCAAGCAATGCCTCAAGTAATAACTTGATGACGATGCTTAACAACCCACAAACAGCCTTTAGTGTTAAACAAATCGCCTTACAAAAAGTTGAAGACGCTAATTTATTAGCCGAATTGGCAGCGCACCATAAAATTGCCAAAATTCGCCAACAAGCCGCAAATCAACTCAATGATTTTACACTGATTCATAAAGTGCTTAATCAAGTAAAACATAGCGACAAAGGCGTGTATCGTATTTTGCGCCAAAAAATAGAGGCACAAGAGCTACAACAAAAAGGTCAAGCAGATTACACACAACGTTTAACACAAATTTGTGCCGATTTAGAACACCATTTACAGTCGGCACATACGCCTCTTTTTGCCGCCAAAGTACAAAGTTTGCAACAACAATGGCAGCAACTCACCGAACAAAAAAGCTATACCTTAAGCAATGCGCTACAACAACGCTTTGATGCCGCCTCTACCCAAGCACAACAAAAAGTGACGGCAGAACAAAGCAAAAAAGCACTCTTTGAACAACAAAAAACCGTTGCCAATGCATTTACAACTTTACAAGCAGATGTTTTATTGATTGATAATGTAAATAATATCAATCAATTATCAGAAAAACTTAATGCGCTATCTTATGATTGGCAATATTGCACACAACACACCGAAGCCGATACACAACTGGTGCAGCAAGTTCAAAAAAGCCAACAAACTCTACAAAAATACAGCGATTTATTTCAACAAACAGCACCACATATAGAAGCCATGTTGCAACATCATCAACAACTTGTAGACTCGCCAATTAATCAAACAGCGTATGACGCATTACAAACGCTCTTACAAAACACTGAGTTACTTAATACTAAGCTGACTTTGCCTGCGTTATTTGCTCCTATTATAGATAGCTTTAATACTGCCCAAAAAGCATTAGCGGCTTATCAAAATGCTCAAGAAAAAAACGAAGAAGTTACAGTCAACACACCTATATCTACCCCAAACAAAAAGACCGCCTCTCACCCCGAATTAGAAAAATTACTGCTGCAAATTGCCGAATGCTTTAATCAAGGGCAAAGTAAAGAAGCAGATAAAATATTACGCCAAGCGCAAAAATACGCCAAAGCCAATCATTTATTTGACCCGCGTTTAGGCGACTGGCTACAAGAATTACAAAAAATGAAGGACTGGGCAGGTTTTGCTATTTTGCCTAAAAAAGAAGAGCTTGTAGCACAAATGAAAACATTGGCAGAGCAAGCCGAAAGCCAAACTGACCCACTGACACAATTGGATAAAATCAAACTGCTACAAGCAGAATGGCAAGCCTTAGGCACTGTGTATAACGATGCCGAAAAAGTTTTATGGGAAGCGTTTAAAGACTTAAGCCAAAATGCTTATGCCCCCTGTCAGCGTTATTTTGATGAACAAAATGCGATTCAAGAACAAAATGCGACTGCTAGACAGCAACTTTGTGATGAGCTACAACAGTATTTAGATAACTTACCTAATGAAGTCAACTGGCAAGGCCATATTGCTATTTTAAAACAAGCACGTGAAGACTGGCAAAAATATCATCCTGTTGAAGCCAAAAAACACAAGCAACTTCAATCAAGATTTACTCGTATTATCAAAGCATTAGAAGATAAACTTCATGCCGAATATGAGCTACAAGAAACCAAAAAAAGAGCCTTAATTAGCCAAGCAACACAATTGTTAAACCATGAAAACATGTACGAAGCTTGCCAACAAGCTAAAGAGCTACAAAATACATGGAAAACATTAGGCTTTTGTGGTCATCAAAAAGAACAAGCGTTATGGGAAGAGTTTAGACAACACTGCGATGCCTTATTTACTAAACGTGGCGCACAAAAAGAAGCTCAAAAACTTGAGGAGCAAGCAACAACTCAACAAGCTGAGCATATTTTGACTCAGCTACATATGCTACTTAATACGCCCGAACATTCCCCTAATATCACCCAAGTAAATGGCTTTATTCAGGCGTTTCAGGCTTTGTTTTTACCTAAAGAAGTCAATCATGCACTACGTAAACGTTTTAGCGTTTTAGCGCAACAATGGCAGTCATATCTTGATACTCAAGTTAATGTGCAAAAACAAGCACAGCTTAAACAAATCGAAACTGCACTTGAGTTATGCGTTAGTGCCGAACAACATATATTAGCAGGCACAAGCGTTACTCTGGGTATTGTACTCACTTGGCAAGGCTTAGTTGTTCCTCAACCCTTTAAAAGCACCTTACAAAAACGTTGGCACGCGATTAGTAGCCTAAAAAAATTAAGCGCAGAAGACACCCTAACACGCGAGCAAAAAGCACTAGATGACTGTTTGTTGCTAGAGTTATTGTTAGATATTGATAGCCCTGACACCGAACGCCTAGCCCGAACTGCTAAAAAAATTGAGCTTTTTGAACAGCAAAACTACCCAAAAACCACTCAAGAAGCACAAGCATTAGTCAGTCAAACACTACAAAACTTGTTATTAATCTCGTGCTTATCCAATGAAGTTAATACACAAATCAATCAGCGTTTACATCTGGTTTTACAAAGCTCTGCTTTATCTAAACTACTTTAAATCAAATGGCTGCTAGACGCATGACTACGTTTAGCGGCTTTATTTCTCAAAGTACCCTACTCGCCGTGCGCTGTGTAAACCCCATCTATAGGATGTAAATTATTGATAAACTGGCAAGCCTTCAAAAAACATAAAACCGAAACACCCCTGTTGTTGGTTGACCTCGTGGTTTTATTTTTAATTAGTCTTAACTTATTGTGGTTATTGACTGATGCCATCGTGATGCAAACAGGTTTTGGTATTTTACTAGCCAATTATAGCCCTACATTTACCAATGCCTATAAAGCTGACTGGCATCCACATTTACGCTTATATGATGCTTTGTTTACACTCGTATTACTTACTGAGCTTGGCTTACGCTGGTTATGGGCAATTCACAAAAAAACTTATCATCGTTGGTTTTTTTACCCTTTTATCCATTGGTACGATGTATTAGCCTGTTTACCTAATTTACAATTTTTACGTTTATTACGTTTGGTTTCGGTATTTTATCGCTTACATAAATTGGGTATTTTGGTGATTGGTACTCGACTGGTTAAAATTGCTCAAAAATATTATGCGGTTGTCTTAGAAGAAGTTTCTGACCGCATTGTCATTAATGTACTTGATGGTGTACAAAAAGAGCTCGCTAACAATAACCCCGTTGCTACCGAGCTACGTGAAACGGTACTTATTCCACAAAAAGAGATAATTACTCAATGGTTATCAAATAGAATTAGTCACTTAGTAACAGTATCTCATCAAAAACATGAATATGAATTAACCCACTATATTCAAAATTTAACGCACAAATCCATTCATCATAATCAAGAGTGGAACAATATTAAAAAACGTTTACCTGTTGTAGGCAGTTTGATTGAGAGCGAATTAAATAGTATTGTTTCTAGTCTAGTAAACGATATTGTCCAAAATATTCTTAAAGATTTATCTCAGGCCGATAATGCTGCGTTACATGATATTGCCAATGCTGCCTTTGACACCTTTACTACACCCGATGCCCAGCTAAATGTGGCCATAGAAAAAATCGTCGTGGATGCTATTGATATCATTAAACAACAAGTTGCTGTACAGCAATGGAAACTCGATGAGTTAAAAGAAAATGAATAAAAATAACATAATCTACTTGTCAGCTATCACGACACACAGTATCTTGCGTATGGTTTGGGGAACAGATAGAGATTATAATTTCATACAGATCACCCCTCACTCTACTCTTAATTCATCTTGTTTTATTCGTGTTATAAAAATATGTCTATAGAAGAACATAAAGCCCTACGGTTATTAGGCCGCGTACTCACTCTTTCTCGTTTACGTGTTCAATCTGCAACGCCTCAAGAGATTGTTGAAGAGCTAACTAAGCTCACCCTAGAAAATCCGATGCTAAAACAAGGCTTACCCGTCATTATTGAGTCTGATTATGACATTGACCTTGCATGGCTCGTTAAAGTGCTTAAAAAAACAGGCATTCAAATTTTAGGCGTGGCTAATGGCATACTCACTGAACAGGCCATTGCCCTTGATTTACCTATTCTTCCTGCTGATCACACCAAAACCAGTGGCCGCGATAGCTTTCCTAAAACAAGTGCCCATAAAGCCATTGAAGCCCCAAAGCTTCCTGCTAAAATGCTTCATGACCCTGTACGCTCAGGCCAACAAGTATATGCCGAAAACAGTGACTTAATTGTACTCGCCCCTGTAAGCTCAGGAGCAGAACTAATTGCTGACGGCTGTATTCACGTTTATGGTGCATTACGCGGTCGTGCTATTGCAGGTGCAACAGGAAACCCTGAAGCACGTATTTTTTGTAAACGCCTTGAAGCCGATTTAGTGGCTATTGCAGGTATTTATATGGTTGCCGACCAAATTTCTAAAGAGTTAATAGGCAAATCTGTACAAATCCGATTAGGTGACGATGGCAACATTTGCATAGAGTTATTAGAATAAAAACGTAAAACTTGCATACGGCACTGATATACTATGAGACAATCCGTCTCTTTATTTGTTAGAATTGCGTCTATTTTATATGCAATAGATGACTGAGCTGCATGGCTCAATAAGCTGATTATTTTTAGTCCAGAGAGTTAACTTGTATATCACTAAGTTCCTTGCAGGGGATTTATGCTAATTCATTGATAAGTTAATTTTAAAACGAGAGGAAAACGCAACTGTGGCAAAGATTATTGTTGTGACTTCAGGAAAAGGCGGCGTAGGCAAGACAACGACAAGTGCTTCTTTTGCAACAGGACTTGCATTACGAGGACATAAAACAGTTGTTATTGACTTTGACGTAGGCTTACGTAATTTAGACTTAATTTTAGGATGCGAACGTCGCGTTGTATTTGATTTTGTGAATGTAATTCATGGTGAAGCCAAATTACAACAAGCCTTAATTAAAGACAAAACCGTTGATAATCTTTATATTTTGGCCGCTTCGCAAACACGTGATAAAGATGCCCTTACGCAAGACGGTGTCGAGCGTGTGCTTAATGAGCTAAAACAAGACTTTGAATACATTATTTGTGACTCACCCGCAGGTATTGAGCGTGGCGCACATTTAGCTATGTATTTTGCAGATGAGGCTTTAGTAGTAACCAACCCCGAAGTGTCTTCTGTGCGAGATTCTGACCGCGTATTAGGTTTATTGGCCAGCAAAACACAAAAAGTTGAACAAGGTCGTGGCCGTTTAAAAGAACATTTGGTATTAACACGTTACAATCCTAATCGTGTTGTTAAAAATGAAATGATGTCAGTTACCGACATTCAAGATATTTTGGCCATTCCACTATTAGGGGTGATACCTGAATCACCTGCGGTGCTTACTTCATCAAATAGCGGCTTACCCGTTATTAGCGATAAGAGCAGTGATGCAGGCTCTGCCTATGACGATCTGGTGGCTAGGTTCTTGGGAGAAGAACGTCCTCATCGCTTTTTAAACCCAGAGAGAAAAGGATTATTCGCTTGGTTACTTGGGAGCTAAATCATGATAGATTGGCGCAAAATTTTTGGCGGTGACAAAAAAAGCAACACAGCATCTACCGCCAGAGACCGCTTAATGGTTGTTGTTGCTCATCAGCGTGGCTATGGCAGTGCTGCGCCTTATTTACCTCAACTACGTGCCGAAATACTTGCCGTTGTGCGTAAATATGTTCAAGTACCCGATACGGCAGTACAAGTACAGGTACAACAAAAAGATGGCTTAGAAGTTATCGAAATGGATATCACTTTACCCGAAGAGCAACGGATTAGTTTGTAACAAACTGGCTTTACAGATAATGATGTAAAGCCAAGGACAACAAAAGCTTACCTACCCTATCGTATGTAAGCTTTTCTATTTAGTGGAACGTAGATATGGCCTTTACTCAACCTGCTAACTTTAATGAAGAATGGAGTGATGAGCGTGTTAAATCGTATTTAAACCATCAAGCTCCAGATGGCGACAATCCAGACTTTAATGTTTTATATGTGGCCTATAAACATATGCGGGCGGCTGACTTTGCACGTTTTTTAGTATTTTTTAAAGCCGATGGTCGTGATGTAAATGCGCTTAATACACAAGGTAAAAGTTTTTTAGAGCTTGTAAAAGAACATCCTCATGCAAGCGAGTTTGTAAAGATATTGAGTGCCGCTTAGCAATAGCAAGGCGCGTGTTACTCAAAAAACAGGCTTGAGTTTTGCCTACAAATAGCACAAAAAACAATCTAAAAAGCACTCTAAACCCTATAAATAGCAA
>DDBM01000129.1:0-54784 GCA_002333125.1 Moraxellaceae bacterium UBA2032
CCTTAGCGGGCATGGTCAGTGGTGCAGGTAATATTACTAAGATGGGTACAGGTACTTTAAACCTACAAGGTGTAAATACCTTTGTGGGTAACTTATCTGTATCTGGCGGTACTTTAGGTGTATCTACTGATGCTAACTTAGGTGCAACCTCTAACAAAGTTATGCTAAATCAAGCAACTTTGATGGCAAACTTAGCCTCTGTGGTTTTAAATCACGAGATTGATATCACTAACACAGCAACCATAGACTCTTCAACTAATGCTTTAACACTCAACAAACAAATTACGGGTGGTGCTTTAGTTAAAACGGGTACAGGCAGCTTGTTACTTGCTGCGAACAATAGTTATCAGGGTGGCACTACAGTTAATGCAGGTACACTTAAAGTCTCCCAAAATGCTAACTTAGGTGACTTGGCAGCTAAAGTAGTATTAAACGGCGGTATCTTTGAGTCCACAGGCACACAAAGTTATGCACGTGATTTTAGCTTAGGCACTAGCAACGGCACTTTTAATGTATTAACAGATACCACAGTCACCTTGACACAACTAGTTGACGGCGCAGGTAAACTCAATAAAACAGGTACAGGTACTTTAGTATTAACAGGCAATAATACCTATCAAGGTGGCACAGCCATTAACGCAGGGACTTTGGTGGTTTCACAGGCCGCTAATTTAGGAACAGGCACAAGCCTCTCTATTAGCAATGCTAGTTTGCAAGCAACAGCCAATTTAACACTTCAAAATGTAGCGTTAACAGGCACAGCCAATGTGTTAACCGATAATACAGTAACGGTTGATGGTGTGGTTTCGGGTTCGGGTGCTTTGGTTAAACAAGGCTTAGGTAATTTAGTCTTAAATGGTCAAGCCGATAATACTTATTCGGGTGGTACCGTCTTAGAATCAGGTACATTAACCTTGGCCAATGGCAGTAGTTTAGGTTTGGGTGCTTTAACAGTTAAAGCAGGTCAAGTTGCATTAAAAGATGGTTTTGTTAGCACCAGCAACTTTATTCAAAACTCAGCTAACTCAGACTCAATGCTTTTGGGTAACGGTACTTTTGCCAATGTTAATGTAAGCGCAGGTCAATTAACCATTGACGGTAATATTATTGCGACTAATGCATCTCAAGTTGATGGAGTATTGTTAGTTAATGGCAAATTAACTGGTCCTATCACCGTAGGTTCAAGTGGCAAATTAGGTGGCTCTGGTACCTTAGTTGGCTTGTTGAATGTTAATGGCATATTAGCACCAGGTAATTCACCTGCTATTTTGACAGTGACAGGCGATGTTAACCAAAATGTAGGTTCTACCTTAGAAATAGAGCTTGATGGCGCTACTGCAGGCACAGGCGCAGGTTATCATGACCAATTAAATATCTTGGGTACTTACAATATTGCAGCAACTAATACTACGTTAGAAGCTAAGTTACGTGGTATTACAGGTGATGCAACAAATACCTTTGTGCCTACTTTGGGTCAGTCTTTTGATGTCGTTAAAGCCAATTCGGTTGTTGGTACATTTGCAAAATATCAAGTATTAGAAGGAACCAAAGATGGCTTAGTCGCAGGTACCCGTTTAGATATTGGTTATACTCCTAATAGTGTGCGTTTATACGTTACCCCACAAAGTTACTTAACGGTAGCAGGGGTTGATAATGCTA
Source organism: Moraxellaceae bacterium UBA2032 (assembly GCA_002333125.1). GTDB lineage: Bacteria > Pseudomonadota > Gammaproteobacteria > Pseudomonadales > Moraxellaceae > Agitococcus. The sequence continues at coordinate 1,660 of DDBM01000129.1, forward strand.
CAGGCGCAGCGAAGTTTTTAGATGAGGTATTACAAGTGCGTGATACTAATCCTGCTGCTTTAATAGGAACTAGCGATTTAGCTAAATTGTATAATGCCTTACTACCAGCAACTACTCAGCAATTAAATGCGGCAATGGTTAGTATGAGTCCTGCTATTTATGCCGAAACTGCACAAAGTTTTTTAGCCTTACAACAAACCTTACATAACACACAAACCTTGTTGGATGTGTTTAGCAAAGGTGGTATTGCGCTTAAAGGCTTGAGTCAAGAAACTGATGTGGACAGTGATGGTAATGGTCTTGCGGCAACACGTACTATGTCAGGTGTACAACTTAGCTTAGACAGCGAGCCATACGATAATAACTGGCAAATGGGGGCAACTTTATCGGTTGTTAACAAAGCGGATATTGAGTCTCAAAATGCAAATATCACTGCTAAAGGTCAAGACGTTAGTGTAAGCATCCGCAAAAAAGTTAACAACTGGATGTTGGGTGCTGCACTTGATATGGGTTCTTATGAGTTTGATAGCAAACGTAATGTTGTTGTAGCTAATACCGTGTTTGCAACAAATCAACAAGGTATCTCGGCAGAAACTCAAGGCTTAGCACTTAATGCCAGTTATGATATGGGTAGCTGGCTAATTAATGGAGGAGTGCGTTATAACGCAGTGCAGCAAGATGGCTTTACAGAAGCAGGTAACAGCTTATTAAACTTAACTGTTGCTGGTGTTGATGAAAACCAAGTGGTTGCTATGTTGGGTGGTGCATGGAGTCAAACATGGAAAAAATCTATGTGGGATATCGCGCCTAAATTTGGTTTACAACTAGAGCAAACGCTGATGGGTGATACCGCTCAGTTGAATGCTAAATTAGGTTCACAAGTCGTGAATGCGAGTGCTGCCGATGCAGGAAAAACTTTATTACGCGCAACCGCAGGCATTAACTTTATTAATGTTGACGGTTTAAGTGTAGGTTTTGATGCCTCTGTTGAAGAAGGTGATGGTTTATCTTCCAAAACTGGCCGTGTGTTATTTAGTAAGTCGTTTTAAGTTGAAGGCTTAAGTATTATGCTTAAGTCCTAATTTTGTTGTATAAACAAGGGTTGGCACAGTGTCAGCCCTTTGTTTTTTTAGATAATAAATTATGTCAGAAGAAATTTTAATTAATGTCACACCCATGGAATGTCGCGTTGCACTAGTCGAAAATGGCGTGGTGCAAGAGTTATTTGTAGAGCGGACTGCTAAACGTGGTTTAGTGAGTAATATCTATAAAGGTAAAGTGGTGCGTGTGTTACCGGGTATGCAAGCGGCTTTTGTCGAAATAGGCTTATCAAGAACGGCCTTTTTACATGCCAACGATATTATCAGTAAAAAAGAAGCGGGTGATGCCGAGCCAAGTATTTCTGAATTACTGCATGAAGGGCAAATGATTACCGTTCAGGTAATGAAAGATATGTTAGGAAGCAAAGGGGCAAGGCTCACTACCGATTTATCTATTCCTTCACGTTTTTTGGTATATATGCCTTTTGGTGAGCATATTGGTATTTCTCAGCGTATCGAAAATGAAGCCGAACGCGAACGTTTAAAAACCATTATTAAGCAAATTAAAGAAGCACACAGCGACAGCTTAACAGGCGGGGTCATTGTACGCACTGCTGCTGAAGGCGTAAGCGAAGCCGAATTAAGTCAAGATATGGCGTATCTCATTAAATTATGGCAACACGTTCAAGATAAAAAAATTAGAGTACAAACACCGACCTTAATTTATGAGGAATTACCGCTATATCAACGAATTATTCGTGATTTAGTTATCCAAAATATTAGTAAGATTTTGGTCGACTCGCGTGAGACGTATGGAAAGATTTTAGAGTTTGTGCGTGATTTTGTGCCAAATGCCGAAGAAAGAATAGAGCATTACCCAGGTGAGCGTCCTGTATTTGAGCTATACAATGTAGAGGATGACCTACAAAAAGCCTTGTCTCGTAAGGTGGCACTTAAATCGGGCGGTTATTTAATTATTGACCAAACCGAAGCAATGACCACTGTTGATGTAAATACAGGCTCTTTTGTCGGTTCTAGAACCTTAGAAGATACTGTGTTTAAAACCAATTTAGAGGCGACTCACGCCATTGCCCGTCAATTAAGGTTACGCAATTTAGGCGGTATTATTATTATCGACTTTATTGATATGCAGGAGGCTGACCATCGGGCGCAGGTGTTAAAAGCCTTTGAAAAAATGCTTACCCGTGACCATGCCAAAACCAAAATCACTCAAGTTTCAGAGTTAGGTTTGGTTGAAATGACCCGTAAGCGTACTCGCGAATCCTTAGAGCATTTATTGTGTGAAGTGTGTTCGACGTGTCAGGGTAGAGGTTCGGTTAAAACCGCCGAAACGGTGTGTTATGAAGTGTTTAGAGAGATTTTACGCGAAGCGCGTGCTTACGATGCTGCCAATGGCTACATGGTGATTGCTAATCAAAAAATTATTGACCGTTTATTGTCCGAAGAATCTGCGGCAATTGCTGACTTGGAGTTTTTTATTGGTAAGCCGATACGTTTTCAGGTAGAGAGTCTTTATACACAAGAACAATATGACATCGTCTTAGTTTGAGGTAACTCTTGCATAGATTTACATGGGCAGATTGGTTTAACAAAGCAGCAACATGGTTTAATCATAGTTTGCGCTGGATGATTTACGCCATTTTGTTGTTAAGTGTCATTGTGCTAGTTATTCGAGGTAGTTTAACGCTGTTAGAAAACAATCAGCAAGTTATCGAAAATCGTTTGTCTGAAGTAATGAATGCGCCCGTTAAAATAGAAAAATTTAAAGCAGTATGGAATGTTTTTGAGCCAGAGCTGCAAATTACAGATTTAAAAATTTATCATCCCTTGCAAGCTAATCGCGTTATTTTGCGTATTCCACATATCAACTTAGAATTAGCTTTATGGCAAAGCCTTATTAATTTTAAGTGGCGTTTAGATGGCTCAGTGACAGGCTTAAATATTAATTTGACCCAAGATAATACGGGTGAATGGGCAGTTGCCGAGCTATTGGTTTTAGGCGAGTCGCGCCCAGAAACCAAAAAAATAGCCGTTAATTGGTTATTAAATCAAGCAAAATGGTCAGTAAATAATAGTCAATTTACCTTAGCACCGTATCAAAAGCCACGTATTTATTTAGACAAAGTACATTTTAAAAATCATAATTTTTATCAAAATCATACCTTTAGAGTTTATGGGTTAATCAATCAACAGGCATTTAAAGTATTTGCCGATTTAAAAAATACAGGTGATGTATTACAAGAAGCATCATGGCAAGGACGTGTATATGCCAAACTTCCTAGGCAAGCATGGCATCAGTGGTTGCCTAAAACGATTAACGACATTGAGGTTAAGCAAGCGGTACTCGCAACAGAAACATGGCTTACAGTGCAAGCAGGACGCATACAACACATCACAGCACAATTAGACGTTGACAAACTAGACGTGCATCACCCTCAACAAGAGATATCAGCAAATCATCTAACCGCTTTAGTCTCTTGGCAACAAGATGATAAACACACATGGCATGCTTCGGTTGAGCATCTACAAGGCCAAGTTAATCATCAAGCACTAGAAATTGAGCAACTAAGCCTCAATCAGAAAAAAGATGTGTTGAGTGTTGCTATAAAAAATGCGGATATTAAACAAGGCGCAGAACTGGCCTCTACTTTAACAGTTACGCCTCAAAAAATTAAAACATGGTTACAGCAAGCCAAACCTAGCGGCAAAGTGTCTAAATTAGTGGCGCAATTAAATCTACCACAAAAAAAACTAATCACCTTGTCGGCTCAAATAAAAGAGTTTTCTGCCTTAGCAACAAGCCACATGATTGGCGTTAATAAGATGGATTTATGGCTTAATCATCAAAATAGTAAAGGTTATGCAGGAATAAATATTAAGCAGGGTCAACTTGACCTTAAACCCATCTATCGACAAGCAACACCTGTGGATCAATTAAGCGTCCTCTTAAAATGGTCAGATTTAGGCGATGCTTGGCTAATTGAATCCAATCAACTCAAACTTAAAAATAGCGATGCACAGGGCGAAGCAGTATTGAGTTTGTGGCTACCTAAAGCTGATATCAGTGCCGCACAAATGCAATTATTAGCAAGTATTTATCAAGGAAATTTGGCCAGCGTATGGCGTTATGTACCGTGGCCATCCGCAGGTGACGAAACTTTAGCATGGCTTAAAAGTGCTTTAGTATCGGGCAATATTGAGCGTGGTGATTTTTTATATCAAGGCGTGTTAATAGATACGCCTCAACGTCCACCTAGCACTATGCAAATGCACTTTAGTGTCAGTGATGGAGTATTAGATTACGAAGCTCAATGGCCAAGCCTAAAGCGGCTTAATGCCGATATTGATATTTATAATCGTCGTTTAACGATAACGGCTAAAAATAGCCAAATTTATCAAAGTGTTGCCCGAGAAATCAGTGCCGAAATATCCGATTTAAACGAGCCCAAATTACGTTTAAAAGCAGGTATCGACACCACAGGCGAAGACCTGATGCGCTTGTTTAAAGAAACACCACTTAAAGAAGAAACCGCACATTTTGCCGATATGATAGGTATTAAAGGCGAAATTGCAGGGGAGTTAGAATTACAGTTGCCATTAGCGTCCGCTACACAGGAAAAACTAAGCGTTGATGTGTTAGCCGAGTTGGTGGGTAATCCTATCGTGTTGCGTCAAGCACCAGAATTTGATTTATGGTTGAGTGGGGGCGTTAGTTATAAGACAGGCTTAGGTTTAACCAGTTTACCTTTGCAAGGTTTTTTATTAACCCAACCTGTGAGTGTTAAATTACAAAGTGTATTAAATGCAGGTGACATTGCAGCGGTTCAGATTCAAGCGATGGGGCAATTAGCCCCCATTAACTTAAAGCCTTGGTTGGCTGATCTCACTCAATCCATGCGTGGTCAAACACAATACAGCACCTTGTTAACCATTCCAATGACAAATGATCCTGTACATATTGTATTAGACTCTAATTTGCTTGGTTGGCAAATAGACTTACCTGAGCCGTTCAAAAAAGTCGCTGACAAATCTTTGCCAGTACATTATGAAATGGAATTACAATCACCTCATAAACAAACAGGTTATTTGGTTGTAGGTTCGGCATTACAAAGTGGTTTTGAAGTTAAAAATGGCTTAATCAGTCGAATGATTGTTTTATTAGGTGAAAATTGGGCAGGCGAATTACCTCCTCAAGGCTTGTGGATACAAGGCCATGTAGACCACATGAATATTGATGAGTGGTTACCTTGGTTACGACCTGTTAATAAAAATAAAACACCACAAAATGTGGCCTCTGTGATGCCTAAATTACAAAGCTTTAGTGTGAGCTTTGATGATATGGCTTATTTGGGTTATCAATTACATGATGTGCGTTTAGGGTATGAGAGTTTAAGTCAGGCTTCACGCTTTCAGATTACCAGTAATGATTTAAATGGCGAGGTATTATGGCCATTTGATGCACAGCAGTCTGTGAAATTAAATATTCAAAGTCTCAATCTCCCTTTTGCGGGTAGCCCCATTCGTGCCACACAAAAAAAAGTTAAACCCAGTACCGATTGGGCTATTCCGACGTTTGATATTAAAATCAAAGAATTAAGTTCTAAAGCGTGGCCACGTTTAGAAACAAGCCAATTAAGTGCCACCTTAAAACCAAATTCACAAGGTATTACTTTGCAGCGGATTGTATTAAAAAATCCAGACTTTAGCATGGAAGGAAGCTTAGATTGGCAGTGGCAAGGTAAAGAAAGTACCCGTTATCTTGGCAAAATAAACGTTGCCGATGTTGCTAGTCTGTTTAGTAGTTTTAATAAACCAGCCACCTTAAATAGCCAACAAGCTCATGCAAATTTAGCCTTATCTTGGCAGGGTAATCCGAGCGAACTAAGTTTGGAAAAGCTAAATGGTGAGTTAAATGTTGAATTAGACAAGGGGCGCATCTTACAGCTCAATAGAGCCTTAAATTTATCACGTATTTTAGGGGTATTAGATAGTGATAATATCAAACGGCGTTTAAAGTTTGATTTTTCGGATGTAACACAAAAAGGTTTAGCCTATGATGCTATTGTATTTGATGCCGATATAGTCAATGGTGAAATGCATAATACTTTATTATTTAAAAGCCCTTCGGCACAAGCACAAGCACAAGGCACAGTAGATTTACCCAGTAAAACCTTTAATCAGAGTTTACAAGTGTCTATGCCTTTAGCCAGTGTAGTGCCTTATGCGGCAGCGATTGTAGCAGGACCTGCGATAGGCGGAGCATTAGTTGCCGCAGAGGCTTTGTTTGACCATTCGTTAACACAAATGACGACCTTGTATTACGACGTAAATGGCTCATTGAGTGAGCCTAAAATGCAGCGTGTTAAAAATCCTAATTTGTTATGGCATAAATGGCGTAAGCCAATACCAGTTAAACAACCTAAACTTAAAAAAGATAAATAACAGAGTGCTTTCATGAGTGTGACGGTTGCTGCTATTCAAATGAATAGCTTAGATAATTTACAAGATAATTTACAACAGGCCGAAGCGTTGTTAATACAGGCTGCAAATTCGGGTGCAAAACTGGCGGTACTGCCCGAAAACTTTGCCGTTTTTGCAGCAGGAAGGCAAAATAGCACCGCACAGCAAATGCCCCTCATTCAAGCATGGTTAGCACAGCAGTCGATAAAAAATAAATTATGGCTAGTGGCGGGTAGTATTCCCTGTTTATATCGTCCTGATGGTCAAAGTGTGCTACAAGATAAAGTACGCGCCTGTTGTTTGGTTTATAATCCTCAAGGTGAGTTAGCGGGGCGTTATGATAAAATTCACCTCTTTGATGCCTTGTTAGCCGACCAACAAGCCCAATATCAAGAGTCTGCCACGTTTGAGGCAGGCGACGAAATAGTGGTAATTAATACCCCATTTGCTAATATAGGTTTAAGCATTTGTTACGATATTCGCTTTCCTGCTTTGTATCAGGCATTGCGAGACAAAGGGGCAGATATTATCGTTGTGCCTGCGGCATTTACTGCATTAACAGGTGCAGCGCATTGGCAAGTGTTATTACGCGCGCGCGCTATCGAAAATCAATGTATGATGATTGGTGCAGGTCAGAGTGGTTGGCATAGTGCAAGTCGTCAAACATGGGGACACAGCCAAATCATTGATGCGTGGGGCAAGGTACTTGCCGAGCAAGAACAAGGTGTTGGTGTTGTTTTAGCGCAATATGTAAAGGCAGAATTGCAGCAAGTTCGTCAACAAATGCCTGTTTTGAGACATAGACGACTATGCGTAACGCAAGGACTGTCGTAAGATGTTGCTCTAGGCTAAAATTATCAAATTAAGTGTCGCTAGCAAAGCGGTAAATCATAAGTTTAGGTTAATTTAAAAATTGATAGGGCTGGCCGTTAATAATCACTGTGTCAGTTTGAGTAAAAAGTTTTTGTGATAAGACCCAAAAAATGGAGAGTAACAAATGAGTGAGAGCTTAGCTGATTATTTGGGACAAGTACCAATTTTTTCTAATCTCACCTTGCCAGAATTACAAACTATTGAAAAATATATGTTTTTTAATAAGGTCGAAATTGGTGAGTTCGTCTTCAAAGAAGGTGAAAAGGGTGATTACGTGTGTTTTGTGATGCACGGTGCCTTAGATGTGATTAAACTAAATCAACATGCCAAACCTGTTGTTATTACGACCTTAGCCAAAGGTAGTTCTATTGGTGAGATGGCTTTGATTGATAAATTAACGCGTTCTGCTTCGGTGCGTGCTTGTACCACCTCTGGACTGATTGTGTTAACACGCAAAGGTTTTGAAATGATTTTAAAATTACATCCAGACATTGGAATTAAAATTCTTAAAGGCATTTCTTCTTTGTTGAGTATTAATTTAAGAAAAACATCCGATAAACTTGCCGAATTTATGCCACCTTTAGCGTAATATTGTTTTTTATATGTTAAGGGCGATATTTATCGCCCTTTTGTTTTTTGAGAGCTTATCTGTGTCAACTACTGCTTCCCAACAATTTTTTCAAACCCTCCAGCAAAGCATTCAACAAAATACCTTACTCAAATTAATATTAAGTAAATATCAAGGCCAAGAAATAGACCTGCAAAAAGTGGCGATACGGCCAATTATTTTGCGTGATGAAGCCTTTTTATCATTTGTCTATACCTATAAAACCAAAGACATTACCAAAAATTTTAATCTACTTGAAAGTATCACTGTCATTGANNAAAAAAAATAAAGCTTCTTTATTGGTTAAACAAGTGTCAGTGCTAACAGATGCACCTTCTATGGTTGAACATGACCGCCAAAAACAACGTTTTTTAACCTTAGAAAGTGATTTTTGGTTTGATTTAGGTGTGATTGATGCCGAAAAACGTCTAATTCCTGCTATGTCACGTAAATGGAAACAAATTAATAAGTTTATAGAAATTTTTGCACGAGCGATTGATGAAGCAACATTAGATTTGAGCCAAGAGCCAATTCATGTGGTTGATTTTGGTTCGGGTAAGGGTTATTTAACTTTTGCTATTCATGAGTATTTACGCCAACAATATCAGCACCAAGCACAAGTAACGGGTGTTGAATTGCGTGATAACTTGGTGCAGTTATGTAATACNNTGTGATATAGCAACTGATTATGCGATTCATACAGGTATTCGTTTAGGGGCAAAGATTATTATGTGTGCGCCGTGTTGCCATAAACAAATTAGGCCTCAAATGCAAAGTCCTCAGGTGTTAAAACCTGTATTACAACATGGTGTACATTTAGGCCAAGAAGCCGAGATGATAACTGATGGTTTACGTGCCTTATTACTAGAAGCCAATGGTTATCAAACCCAAGTGTTTGAGTTTGTCTCTTTAGAGCATACCAGTAAAAATAAAATGATTTTAGCAATTAAAAAACAAGTATCAGCCCAACAAAAAAGTGACGTATTAGAGCAGGTTGCAGCCATTAAGCGTTTTTATAGTATTAAAGAACACTGTTTAGAAAGCTTGTTGGCGGGGTAAGTAAATAATAACAGGCAAGCAAAAAAGCCATATAAGCTATGGCTTTAATGAGACAACAGACGCTATCGAGGATTAATTAACGCACTCGGTAGGTAATACGGCCTTTGCTTAAATCGTAAGGTGTCATTTCGACCTTGACTTGGTCGCCTGTTAAAATACGAATATAGTGCTTACGCATTTTGCCAGAAATATGTGCGGTCACTACATGACCATTTTCTAATTCCACTCGAAACATGGTATTTGGTAGGGTATCAATGACCGTACCATCCATCTCGATTTGCTCTTCTTTGTTTGACATAGCAGCCCTAGACATTAATAAAACGTAACTATACCCACTAAACGGGTGCGGTATTTTGCATTACTTTTAACAAAATGAAAAGAAAAACTGTATAAAAAGTACAAATACTCCATATCTAAGCAAAATAGTCGTCTTAATTTATCGTAGAGTAAAAATATATAGGCTGGCTTAAAAAACATCTATGCTATAAAAGTAGGGCTTGTGTATTACATCGCAAAACTTAGATTATTTTAATAAAAACAGAAAGATAAACTTTTATTATCTAAAAATAAGATTACATAGGCGTAACGGTGTAAGTATTTAAAACTCCTCCTATAGTTAAGGAATTTGTAATGTCTAATTTAAGTACGAGAGTTTGGTGTGGTGTGCTTGTTTTTTTTATGGTGATGCCTGTTAGTGCAGATACGGCATGGCAAACGGTAACTCAAGCCAAAAAACGTGGCGAGGTGAGTAGTTATGTGCGTGAAGTGGCAGGTTATGCTGTAAAGTCATTTAAAGGCGTAGTAGAAGCACCTTACCCGATGACTAGCATACTGGCAGTACTTTCTGATATTAATGGTTTACCTAATTGGGCCTTCCAGTGCGAAAGAGCATATCAAGAAGACAATTGGCCAGATGTGGTGTATTACATGGAGTTTCATACGCCATGGCCTGTGAGTAATCGTGAAGCAGTGCTTAAAAATACCGCNNTGGATGTCTAATTGGATTGCTACCAGCGCACCTAAAGAAACCTTAAATGCCTTAGTTAAACAAGCGGCATTACCACAGTATAAAGTTAAAGCAGAAAACTTGCATATTGGCGGATTAAAAGCGGTACTTATGCCAAATAAGTAATGTGCCTTATTAAGTAAAAAAGCTTCCTAGGAAGCTTTTTTGTCTGCTGTAGCTATATCAACTCCAAAAATAACCTTGATGACGTGTTAAAATTTGGTCTGAAATATAATGAGCTAAGGCGGCAACGGTTAACATAGGATGTTGCACGGCAATGCTAGGCAATAAACTGGCATCACTCACAAATAAACCGCTGACTTCATATACTTGCCCATAAGGGTCAACAACAGCCTTTTTACGGTCAGCACCCATGCGGCAACTGCCTTGAGCGTTAAGAGATACCAAGCGCATCGAAAACAGCCCTAACGCACCATAATCAATACTTTCGACAATATCATCTAATTCATTCACAGAAGTGGCTTGAATCCGTTGATAAGTAGGTAAATAAACACGCTCTGCACCTGCGGCAAAAAAGATACGGCCTGCACGTTTTAAGCCGTCTTTATAAACATTAAACTCGTCTTTGGTCATGTTCCATTCGATACGCTTTGCACCGCCACGAATTGGCCCGCTCCAATGCACAAAACCATGTCCTGTATCGGGTACTAACACGTTAAGTGCCGAAAAGTATTTGAATTCTTCCATAAAACGAATATGGTCAACACCCACCGATAACTCGTTTTGTGCCATTAACTGCACTGGAGCAGCTAAACCTGACTCCATGAGCATTTTGCCATTGGCTTCGGTTAAAAACTCGTCAACGTGCATTCCTGCAAACGCACCGCGCCAACCATACACAGGCACAGGAAATTTACCTAGTACCACGCTCGTAGGGTGTAAACACAAGTTGCGCCCTAATTGGTCATTTTTGTTAGGTACTTTGCTACGTTGTAATAAAAGTGGGGTGTGAATTGCTCCCGCAGCAGCAACCACAATTTGGGCATTGACTTTAATGTTAGCCACGACAGAGTGGTTGTTTGGGTCGATGATTTGACCTGATACACCAACGGCACGACCATTTTTGGTTAAAATAGTTTCTACATAAGTGTCGGCATACAGTGTTGCGCCTGCGGCGGCTGCCCATGCTAAATAGGTTACTTGCATAGAGGCTTTGCGGTCGGACGGACAACCTGCTAAACAATGGCCAGTTAAGGCACATTGTTTGACGTTGCGAGACTGAGGTCGCCATGACCAACCTAGGGCTTCGCAACCACGAATTGCGGCATTGGCGCAATCGTTAATTTCGTGTGGTTCGTTAAGATGAACATGAAGGCGTTTTTCGACTTTTTCGTAATAGCGATTAATTTTATCGGGGGCAAGCCCTTCAATACCGTGATCTTTTGCCCATGACTCTAAAACATAATTGGGTGCGCGTGCTGCAATGACCGCACTCACGACCGACGAGCCACCCATACAGCGGCCTTGTAACACCACGGTGTCACCAACAGTATTAGTTTGTGTGCCTACATCTTGGTATAAATTTTCTAAGGCCCATGCCATGTCTTCGGTAAATTGGCTACTGGGTACATAACGACCTGCTTCTAATACAATAACGCTTTTACCTGCTGCTGCTAATTCATGCGCAATGACTGAGCCGCCCACGCCCGAACCAACAATGACAACATCGGCATTTAATACAATGTCATCGCTGCTACGAATGTCACTGGCTTGTATAACAGGAATACCTTCGGCAGGAAGTTCTTTATAAATCATTTTTGTTATATTCCTTAAAATTTAATATTTTCTTCTTGGTCACGAGGCACAGGCATATTTCCTAAACGACGAATACCCCATTTTTGTGTTACGGGACCATCATATTCTAGGGCAGGCCATGTACGCGGGTCACGCCAATAAGCAACACCTAATAGCGTTTTAAGACTAACAATTAAGCCACCCTGTAAGGCCAAACCACTTTGCCAAACACGTACTTGCTGTAAAGCTTGCTCGTTACTTAAGCTAGAAAAACGCGTCATTTTATAGAGCGTACTAAATTCAAGGGTTTTTGTACCTAAAGATAACAAAAAGCGTGTATCACTGTTGAGTCTGCCAATCATGTTATCTAGGTTTTCCATGACAGGCACTTCGGTGGTAGAAGGCAAGTCGCTAAAACGCTCGGTAGGTAAAAACACTTCACGTAGTTTATTAAATAAACGATATTCGGTTGCGCTTAAATGTTTAATATATGTTGGGACACTTGTGTCAGCAAATACACGCGCAGGATAGGTCAATACGGCGGCGGCACTTGTTCCCACAATTAAGCCAGTTTTTAAAAAACGGCGGCGCGACAAGCTGGCCAGTTGACCTTCGAGTTGAACAAGGGCTGGGTCTTGTTGTGACATAGTCATCCCCGAATAATGAGAGTATTTAAGACTGTACTGAGTGTAATTCAGTCTTATTTATTTGAATATTTATAAGTATGGGTGTGAGTGTTGAACACACCCTGTTTATTTTTAGCTATGTAGTCTAGCTTAAATTACGGCACTATTTAAGTCTATGTTGCTTAAGAATCCTTTTTTTGTGTTACTTTTGCGATAATTCGGGTTGGATATTAAGCGATAGTGGGGCAATGTCGCCACTGTTAATGGTAATTTGTGGAAAAGGAATCTCAATATGATGCTCATCAAAGGCATGTTTAATATTTTCTTGCATCAATCCACGAACTTCTAAAAAGTTTTCTTTGCGTGTCCAAATATTAAACGAAAGGTTAATTGCAGAGTTGGCAAAGTTTTGGACGATGACTTGTGGTCTAGGTTCTTGTAAAACTAAGGGATGTTGGTCAGCTACATCCACTAAAACAGTACGTACTTTATTGATGTCTTCTTTGTAGCTAATGCCAATACTAATCGGAATGCGCCTAATTGGGAAACGTGTCAAATTAGATAATTCGGCTTTAATAAGCTGTTCGTTAGGAAGACGCACATAGATATTATCTATGGTACGTAATTTAATGGACAACAAATCAATAGATAATACTTCGCCTGTGATGTTGTTGACGCTGATAAAGTCACCAACTTCAAATGAACCTTCGCCAATTAAAAATAAACCACTAATTAAATTAGATACCGAGGTTTGTGAGGCAAAACCAATGGCAACAGTAAAAATACCTGCGGCTCCTAGTAGTACACCAATTTTAAAGCCCATTTCATGTAGGCCAGAAACAGTGAATAACAAGAGTAAAAAGTAAAAAATACTGCGTCGCCATACCAATAGTTGGTGTGCGCTTAAGCGTTGCCCTATAGTAGAAACAAAGGCTGCACTGACTAAACGTGCAATAAAATAACCTAAAATTAAAATGCCACCGCCAATAATAAACCCTTCAATTTTGTCGTTGACGGGTAGGTTAATCATGCGGTCTAAAAAGCTTTCGGGGGTAGATTTGGCCATAATAAATAGTTAGCTAAAAAGATTTTCAAAAAGATGGCTAAAGTTTTCGTCATCTTGACGACGTGCAGAGTTGAGTAAAGTTACATTGGTCGCACGTGGATGAAAGTGTTTGCTAATCGTTACTTTAGGGGCACGACTATGATGAAATTGTTCAACTTCGAGCGTGGGTGTCCATAAGCGACCATCTTCGGCGGCGTATAAAGACAATAAAGGCACGGGAATATTAATGCGCTCAATAGGAATGCTTTTACTTTGACGATTGATAATGTGAATAGGGGTAACAGCTCTAAAGGGGCGAATCGGTAGTTGGTCTAAATCAAGTCGTGCCAACACTTTGGTAGCATAGCAAACTTCACCTTGAATGGTATTTGCACCAAACCAAGTATCCGATGGCCTAATAATAGGCGTATCTAATAATAAGCTGTGTTTGTCAGTGGTAATATTTAGCCACACAGGCGTACTTACAAATAAAGTTGTTTGTTGATTAGGAGACACAAATAAGGCGGTAATGGGTTGAATCACTACCGATAAGTCCGCTAATTGTGGCTTAAGTGTGACTTGATTTGAGGTTTTATTAAAAATATGGCGTTGTATGGTGGTGGTTGCTGATGAGTTTAACAATACTTGCTCGGCAGCAGGGATTTCGTGCCATGTATGGTCATTTTCTTGCTGTACAACAGGACGATGATAGCTAATTTGCCATTCTTGAGCTGCACGTTGCACTTGTAAGGTCAATCCCCCCAAATACCAACTGCGTGTTTCATTGAGTGTAAAGTCAACATTCCCCCACCAAGTGCGGTGTGCCATGCCTGAATGTTCCGTAAAAGAGGGTGAAATTAAAAGAAACCAACAAAAAGCCACTGTTAGTACGTTGAGCAGTATTGTTTCATCTATTAGACTTGCCAAAAAAATGATAACTTGTGCCATATAGGATGTAAATAAACATTTTGAGCTGATATGGTAAACGAGGTTTTTTAGTCTCTACACGGTGTTAGCTTTAATATATGGTGTACAGGCTACCAATTAGTATTAAAAAACTCAGGATTTATGGTCAAATCATTTAGCACCTAAGTCCCAATACAAGAGAAATAGATTATGTCCCGTCAGGGTCAATTAGCTTATAGCTTCGCCAAACGTCATGGCGTATTACTGGTTAAACAAGGCGAGTCTCAGGAGCAAGGTTTATTGCTGCGTGAAGATGTCAAACTATCCACGTTAATGGAAGTGCGCCGCATTTTTGGTTCATTGATTGTGCATGAGTCATTACCTAGTGCCGATTTTAATCAACGCTTGGCCATGTCATATCAAGGTGATGGTGGCGAATCTCAGCAGGCAGTTGATGGCTTAGAAGACCATCCCGATTTAGAAAGTTTGGCGGAGTCCGTACCCGAAACCGAAGATTTAATGGAGCAAGAAGATGATGCGCCTATTATTCGTCTTATCAATGCTTTATTAAGTGAAGCGATTCGTTTAAGTGCCTCAGATATTCATATTGAAGCGTTTGAAAAACGTTTGTCGGTGCGGATGCGGGTTGATGGTATGTTACGCGAAATCGTACAACCACGTCGCGAACTTGCCCCTTTATTGGTGTCGCGTATTAAAGTTATGGCAAAGTTAGATATTGCCGAAAAACGTATTCCTCAAGATGGACGTATTTCTTTACGTTTAGCAGGCCGTGAAGTTGATGTGCGGGTCTCTACCTTACCTGCCAATCATGGTGAACGGGTGGTTATGCGTTTGTTAGATAAACAAGCAGGACGTTNNTTTGCGCGTGGCTTACGCGCTATGTTGCGTCAAGACCCTGATGTAGTGATGGTGGGTGAAATTCGTGACACAGAAACCGCCGAAATTGCGGTACAAGCCTCATTAACAGGCCATTTAGTATTAACCACATTACATACCAATACAGCAGTCGGTGCAGTCACTCGTTTAAAAGATATGGGTATTGAACCTTTTTTATTAGCATCTTCTTTATTGGGTGTGGTGGCGCAGCGTTTAGTTAGAGTATTGTGTGTCAGTTGTCGCCAAGGCTTTCCTGCTGATGAAGGCGAGTGCGCTTTATTGGGCGTGTCGCATCAATACGCACCGACGATTTATCGTCCAGTCGGTTGTGATAAATGTAATTTTAGTGGTTATCGGGGTCGTTTAGGAATTTACGAGTTAGTTGCTATAGATGACACCTTGCGCCGTTTAATTCATAGTCATGCTGCAGAACATGAGTTAGAAGCTCATGCTCGTACCATGAGTAGTAGTATTCGTGCTGATGGTATTCGTAAAGTGTTAAAGGGAGTGACTACCTTAGAAGAAGTGGTACGCGCCACACGAGAGGGCTAAGGTATGCCAGCATTTGATTATATTGCCGTTGATGCCCAAGGCAAAAAACAAAAGGGCGTATTAGAGGGTGATAGCTCACGCCAAATTCGTCAGCAATTACGTGATAAGGGCTGGTATCCAACATCAGTAGAGGCGGCCTCTAACGAGCAAAGCTCTACCGAAAAAACACCTTTTTGGCAAGCGAGTAAAGGTTTAACCGCTTATGAGCTGGCGTTGGTCACTCGTCAACTAGCCACCTTAATTCAAGCAGGTATTCCTTTAGAAGAAACCTTAAAAGCCGTTGCCAAACAAAGTGAAAAACCCCAAGTTCAAAGTTTATTATTGGCGGTTAGGGGTAAGGTTTTAGAGGGTTATCCTTTAGCACAAAGTTTTGCAGCTTTTCCTAAGGCTTTCCCTGATTTATATAGGGCAACGGTAGCGGCAGGTGAGAAGTCAGGACATTTAGATTTAGTATTACAGCAATTAGCCGACTACACCGAAAACCGTTTTGCCACTCAAAAGCAAATTCAAGGCGCGATGATTTACCCTATTATTTTAACTACCTTAGCTTTAGCGATAGTAGTTGGTTTATTAGCGTATGTTGTACCTGATATTGTTAAAGTGTTTACTCACTCACATCAACAATTACCTTTTTTAACACGGGCTTTAATTGCCGCCAGTCATGGTGTAAAAACCTTTGCGCCCTTAATTATTGTGGCTTTAGGTGTGGGTGGGTGGTTATTTAACAAGTCCCTTAAAACCGAAAAAGGCCGTTATGCCTTTGATGCGTTTGTATTGCGTGTACCTTTGGTTAGGCGCATTGTGAAAGGCGCAAATGCTGCACGTTTTGCCAGTACCTTAAGTATTTTGAGCCGTAGTGGTGTGCCGTTGGTAGAGGCTTTATATATTGCCGCCGCCGTTGCTACTAATTGGCTAATTCGAGATGCGATTTTAGATACCGCCGTTAAGGTCACCGAGGGTGGTAATATGAGCCACTCCTTAGAAAAAAGTCGTTACTTTCCACCGATGATGATTCAGATGCTACGCAGTGGCGAGGCGGGTGGTGAGTTAGATGAAATGTTAGCTCGTTCAGCGCAAATGCAAGACAGAGAGTTATCATCATTAATTACAACAATGGTTGGCTTATTTGAGCCATTAATGTTGTTAGTGATGGCGGGTGTGGTGTTAATTATTGTATTAGCAATCATGTTACCTATTGTTAGTATGAACAATTTAGTGCATTAAAAAATAGAGGTTGATAATGAATAAAAGTATTCAACAAGGTTTTACCTTAATTGAAGTCATGGTCGTCGTGGTTATTTTAGGTATTTTAGCCGCTGTTATTATTCCTAATGTGATTGGTAAAGATGAGCAAGCGCGTCGTACCTTAGCCACGACAAGTTTATCTAATGTGGCCAATGCCCTAGAAATGTATAGATTAGACAATCATAAGTATCCTACGACTCAAGAAGGCTTAGAAGCCTTAGTCAATAAAGCAGCATCGGCCAAAGTATTTCCTCAAGGTGGGTATTTAAAAAGCTTGCCTAATGATCCGTGGGATAATCCAATACAATATGTGTCACCGGGCACGGGTGGTAAATCCTATGATTTATATTCGTTTGCCTCCGATGGCCAAGAAGGTGGCGAAGGCGATAATGCCGATATTTATCACAAATGAAGCCACTTTCTACCATTAGCCAAAAAAAACAGCAGGGCTTTACGCTTATTGAAGTGCTGTTGGTTGTGCTGTTAATTGGTATAGTCACGGGCATTGTCTTGTTGGCCGCCAGTCCTAATGACTCGTCGCGTGTGGTTAGCACCGAAGCCGAGCGTTTAGCCGATATGTTGAGTTTGGCGAGTGATGAAGCGGTTAACAATAATCAGCAAATGGGTTTATTGTTTGACGAAAAAGCCTATTATTTTGTGATACTTGATGAGCAATCCCAAACTTGGGAGGCTAGTTCTGAGCCTCTTTTTAGTTTGCATGAGCTTGAGCCTAACGTTAGCCTACATTTATTAAAAGACGATGCCCAAAAAGTGGTGGTATTAGACAGCAATAAAGATAAAAATGAAGACAATGAAAAAAAAGCAATCACCCCACAAGTGTTATTGTTATCCAGTGGTGAAAGCTCTTCTGTTATTTTAGAGTTGGCGAGTGAAGATGGTAGTCAGCAAAGAATTGTTGTTGATGACTTAGGTACAGTCACACTTAATCCAGATACCGAAGTACCACATGAAAAATAATCATAAAGGCTTTACCTTATTAGAAGTTTTGGTCGCCTTAGCGGTGTTTGCGGTAGCTGCTATGGCATTAATGAAGGTGAGTGAATCTCAATTAAGATTAAGCCAAACCTTAGAAGAAAAAACCTTTGCCCATTGGGTTGCCTTAAATATGTTAACCGAAATGCAAGCGGGTCAAGACTGGCCAAGTATTGGTGAGCAAACAGGTAAAGTGAGTATGGCAAGCCGTGATTGGAAAGTGAAAATTAAAACCCAAGCCACACCCATGACAAGAGTGCGTCGTGTTGATGTTATTGTGGGAGTCGCACCCAAAGATTTTACCGACGAAATGGAAGAATTGACGTTATTAACAGGCTTTATAGAACGCCCTGCGGGGGCGAGCTTGGAGTAATATGATGAAGCCTATACGTGGATTTACCTTATTAGAACTGTTGGTTGCGGTGGCAATTTTTGCCTTATTAGGTGTGGGTAGCTATCGTTTATTAGCTAGTACCATCAATACTCGTGATGCTGCCAAAACCCATGATGATGCCCTAATACAATTACAACGCACTTTTATTGTGATGAATCGGGATGTGGCTCAAGCGGTGGCTCGACCTATTCGTGATGAGTATGGTGACTCTGTGGCTGCCGTTGTTCTTAAAAATAATGTGTTAGAGTTAACGCGAGCAGGTTTGCCTAATCCGCTAAAACAAGTTAGAAGTGATTTACAGCGTATTAGTTATCAAATTAATACTAAAAATGAATTAGTACGTAGTGCGTGGCAGCAACTAGACCGAGACCGAGGTGTTAAGCCGCAACAAACAGTGTTATTAACTAAAATAAAAACCATGACGATTAAAACTCATAATCAAAATGGTGGTACAAATAACGATTGGCCAAGTTTTCAAGGAAGCCCCGATACAAAATCGTTAACCGAGTTGCCACGTAGCATAGAAGTTACTATGAATGTTGAACCGTGGGGAGAAGTGACCCGTGTTTTTGCCTTGCCACAATCTATAGAGCCAAAAAGTGCCACACAATAATTTTAAACAACAAGGTGTTGCGCTCATTACCGTCTTATTAATTGTGGCGATGGCGACTGTGTTGGCAGTAGCCATGGTTAAAAGCCAACAAAGTTTATTACGCCGTTCGGGTAGTGTGTTGAGCCAAGACCAAGCCTATTTATATACCTTAGGGGCAGAGTTTTTTGCAAAATCAGTATTGTTAGATGATAAAGAAAAAGACAAAAATAAAAATATGCCTCATGATACACTCAACGAAACATGGGCAAAAAAAATACCTGCGTTTCCTGTAGAGGGTGGTTTTGTCCAAGCGCAAATTGAAGATATGCAGGGACGATTTAATTTAAATAATTTGCTACAAGACGATGGCCAAGTCGATATGGCCGCTGTTGCCATGTATCAGCGTTTATTAGCGGCATTAGATATTTCACCCATGTTGGTTTCGCCTGTAATTGATTGGCTCGATGCCGATAATTTACCTTATGATAGTGACGGTGCCGAAGAAGATTGGTATTTGCGTTTAAAGCCTGCGTATCGCGCAGCTAATCATAGTTTTGTGTCTATCACGGAGTTGTCGTTATTACGCGGTTATACTCCCGAAATTGTGGCTAAATTACAGCCTTATGTGTGTGTCTTACCCAAAGTCACCACAATTAATGTAAATACGGCACCCGATGCAGTATTAGCGGCTATGACAGATAGTTTGACATTAAATATGGCAAAAGATATGGTACAAAACCGACCCAAAGAAGGCTATGGCTCGGTAGATGTTTTTTTACAGCAAGCAGCTTTTAGTAATATGCCCGAACAAGATAGGCAAAATTTAACAAAATTATTGGGCGTTAGCTCGCAGTTTTTTGGCGTATTAGCCGAAGCCGAAATAGATAATCGGCGGCGAGTACTTAAATCGGTCATCGCTTTTGATGAAGAAGCTAATGCCTACACTATAACGCGCGATTGGAGTCAGCAATGGCAAGCCAATCAGCAAAAAAACAACACTCAAAAAAGCAACTAAATAATGGATAATCTTTATATTCGTATTCCTACCGTCAATGGTTTGTGGCAAGGTTGGTTAGCTACGCCTACAGAATCACAGGTAAAAGCGTTAACTCAAGACGAACTTGAAGCGATTATGGCTACCAAAGCGGCTAATATGCGTATTAGCTTGTTATTGCCAACCTCGTCGTGTGTCATGACCAGTGTTAATGTCACACGTCAACAATTAAAGCAATTATCAGAGCCAGATATTGCCTATTTAATTGAAGAGCAAGTCTTAGGCTCGGTCGAGCAATTACAATGTGTTTATCAGTCGCTTAATGAGCATCAAGCCTTAGTATTAGGCATTCAAGATAGCGTATTAAAAGAATTAATTGAGCCATTTAAAGGGATTACAGGCGAATTAGTGACGGCTGTGCCTGATATATTTTTATTGCCGCATAATCCTCAAGGCTGGTCGTTATTAGTTGATAACACAGATTGTTGGTTACGTTTAAATGAAATATGGGGCGTACGTTTAGAAGCAAATTCGGCCATTGCGTTGTTGAATAGTGCGTGGAATGAATTTCCGAGTAGCCATATTCAAGTCTATGGCGAAATACCCAGTGATGTGCAGTCATGGTTAGTCGCTCAAGAAAAGATGACCGTAGAAAATTTGCCAGCCTTAGATTGGACACAACAATTTAGTCAAATTACCCCTAAACATCCGCTTAATATTTTAAAAGGCGATTTTTCGGTTAAAACTAAATCGTCGTTATCGGGTTATTGGCGTTATGCTGCTATTTTTGTAGGTATTTGTTTTGTGACTCAATTAGCCTTTGATGCTGCGCGTTTAATGCACTATCAGCGTGTTGTTAAAACGACCAAAAATGAAAGCACTCAGTTGTATAAGTCTTTGTTTCCTAATGAATCGCGTATTGTTAATTTACGCCGTCAAATAGAATCACACTTAGCCGAAAAGAAACAATCAGGACAAGGTTTTGTACCAATTGCAACCCGTATGGGTGAGGTGCTTAATACAGGAAATTGGCAAACACAACGTATAGACTTTGATAATAACGGCTTGTTATTAGAAGTTGATGCCTTAAGTTTGAGTGATTTAGAGCAATTACGGCAGCAATTAAATGGTCAAGGTTTAGTTACCGAAACCTTGAGTGCCAATAGCGAAGGCTCAAGCATTCGCGGTCGTTTACGTATTAGTGAGAGTAGCTAAGATGCCGTCAGTCATTAATGATTATTTATCAAAATTAAATCCGCGTGACCGTTTAATGGTCATTGTATTGGCTATTTTTGTGCTTAGCTCTTTGTTGGGTTTAATGGCTTTGCAATTAAATCGCGCTGCTGAAAAAGCAGAACAGCAAGCGGTACAAGAAAAACAACTTTATACGTGGTTACAGGCGAATATTCCCTTATTAAGTACAGGTGGTAGCAGCAGTAATGGCTTGTCTGTTTTAGATACGGTGAGTTCGAGTGCAGGTGGTTTAGGCATTAATATGAAGCGTTTTGAGCCAGATGGCGAGCAAGTGCGGGTATGGTTAGAGGGCGCAGATTTTGCCAAAGTGGCTAATTGGCTTAATAATTTATCCGAGCAGGGGGTTGCTGCTCAAGAAGTTCACTTTGAGCAAAGTAACAGTGGTTTAAATGTCCGTTTGGTGTTTGGGCGTTAAATCTTTAACTCTCTAAAATCAGTAATGTCGGTGGCGCGTTCCCAACAGCTCAAAAAGTGGCTTTGTGCTTGTTGGGCGTAAGGTGTGCCTTTAGGCAATAACGAGCCTTGCCACGGGTCACGATTAATGCAACGTAATAAACCAATGTGGTCAACCACCATGTTGGCGGTGCAGCTTTCTAGGTCGGTTTCGTGTAGTTGCCTAATTTCGATAAGGCTCGATAAACGGCGTACTAATTTAATAACCCGATGACCATCTTCAATCGCTAAACGTGTGTCGGCAACTAAAATTCGTGTTTGGGTATAACGACTCGAACGCGCAAAAGCAGACAGTGCATTAATAAACATCTCATCATCAAAACGCTCATGTTCTAAATCAGGTGTCATAATCAACACTTCGCGTTTGCCTTGAGCTAATAAGGCTATCGCGGCCTGTTGTATCATAAATAAATGGGTTAGTTCTACACGAATATCTGTTTCACCCAAAATAAACGAAGGAATCAACTCATCACTAAAAATAATACTAGGGCGCGCAACAGGCTCACTATCTGAGGCTTTAATAATCACTAATGGCTCACTAGGAGCAATAAACTCAATAATGCCATCATCATTTGTTGTAGTTTCGTCGATTGAGGAGTTATTCATCATTGTTCTCCTAGTTAAGCAGGTACTTTACCACCGACAGGTTTTTGAGTGGGGCGGACTAAATCCCACAAACCTAGTTTATTTAATTCTAGTTCAACCATGCTTCTAATAACAGCCGCATTATCAATCGCTAAAACTTCATTTAAAAGTGTTTTGGCATCCGCTAAGGGAATGGTTCTTAATACTTTACGAATTTTAAGCAAATTGCTAGCACTCATACTTAATGAGTCAAAACCCATTGCCATGAGCAAAATAGCCGTCCCTGGATCACCTGCCATTTCGCCACAAATACTCACAGGCTTGCCTACTGCATGGGCTTCGGTAACTACATATTGTAAGGAGCGTAATACCGCAGGATGGTAGGGCGTATATAAGTCGGCAACACGTGAGTTATTGCGGTCAACCGCTAATAAATATTGAGTTAAATCATTAGAGCCAACCGAGACAAAATCAACAATACTGGCCAAATCTTTAATTTGAATTAATGCCGATGGCACTTCAATCATAATGCCAAGTTTTGGTGTTTGAATAGTGACTTTTTCTTCTTCTTGCACTTCGCTTACTGCGCGTAGTAACAAGTGTTGTGCTTCTTCAATTTCAAAAACTGAAGACACCATTGGTAATAAAATTTGCAGATTGTTTAAGCCTATCGCTGCTTTGAGCATGGCGCGCATTTGCACCATAAAAATTTCGGGGTGGTCTAAGGTAATCCGAATACCACGCCATCCTAACGCAGGGTTAACTTCATCTATAGGAAAATAGGGTAAATCTTTATCACCACCAATGTCTAACATACGCATGGTGACGGGATAGGGCGCAAAAGCTGCAAGTTGTTGCCGATAAATACTGCGTTGTTCTTCTTCGCTCGGAAAGCGGTCACGCAACATAAACGGAATTTCGCTACGATATAAACCTACGCCTTCTGCACCCCGTTCACGGCCGCGTGCAACATCAGCCATGAGTCCTGTATTGACATATAAAGTCATGCGATGGCCGTCAGGTGTTTCGGCAGGGAGGTCGCGGTAAGCATCTAAGCCTGCGACTAATTGTCGTTCTTCTTTAATGATTTCTTTGTAACGCTTACGCAACTCACGCGAGGGATGTACATAAACTCTCGATTGATAAGCATCAACAATCATTTCGGCATCATCTAAGTTGCCGACGGGCAATTCACTCACGCCAACAACGGTAGGAATACCCAAAGCACGCGCCACAATCACCATGTGTGAGTTTGCTGCACCTGTCATGGTGACAATGGCTGAAATATTTTCTAGGGGCATATCGACGAGGGTGGCGGTAGAAATATCTTCGCCAATTAAAATACTGTTTTCGGGAAAGTCGCGGTTAGGGATGGTTTGTTGTTGTAAATGGGCTAATAAGCGGCGACCTAAATCGCGCACATCGGCCATGCGTTCACGTAAATAAGGGTCGTCCATGGCGGCAAAGCTTTGCATGTGTTCATCAATCACACTGCGTAATGCACCTTGCGCCCAATTACCAGCATGAATGCGGTCAATTACTTCGGCAGGTAGGGCATTGTCGTCCAGCATGCGTAAATACACTTCAAATAAAGCACGCTCCTCGGACATTAAAGAGCTTGCCATTTTGGTATCTAGCTGTTGAATTTCTTTTCTAACACCAAATAATGCTTGGTTAAACTGTTGTAATTCGTGAGTAATATCTTCGGTCACACGGTCTGGCACAGATTCTAAGTCAGCAAGTGGGTAAATAACTACAGCGCGTCCCATAGCAATACCGCTTGCCCCTGCAACACCATGAAAAATGCGTGGACTGGCAACTCCTCCTTTAGGCGCGTGTAAGTTTTCGAGTTGACCTAAGGCGCGTGCATGAGCCACAACGCCCGAAATTTGTGCCGAAAGGGTGACTAAAAAGGCTTCTTCGGCTTCTCCAAAACGGCGTTTTTCTTGCTGCTGTACCACTAATACGCCTAAGACTTTACGCCGATTCATAATCGGCACACCTAAAAAGGAGTTATAACGGTCTTCGCCTGTTTCGGGTAAATAATGAAAACGTGGATGTGAAGACGCATCTTCAAGGTTAATTAGTTCTTCTCGTTGACCCACTAAACCCACTAAACCTTCGGAAAAGCCTAAAGACACATTACCTACTGCATCTGGATTTAAGCCATGAGTCGCCATTAACACATAACGATTACTACGCTCATCGAGCAAGTAAATAGAGCAAACTTCGGTATTTAAGGCATCACGAACACTTTGTACAATGACATCTAATGCAGCAAGCAAATTAGGTGCATTATCAACATCATTAACAAGCTTTCGTAAAATGTCTAACATTAACATACCGAATCCCTTAAAAGAGAGGCATTAAATTTGGGGAGTTTTAATGCAAATACGACTTAAAACGTGATGCAATTAAAGCACATTAAGCTGTGTTTTATGCAGTGCCTAAGCTCTATTTTTTAATAAGTGTCATGGAGTGTAGGGCTGCGTGGTGCAAGCTCTTGTAAGGCTTTGCGATACACTTCACGTTTAAAAGATACCACTTGATTGAGTGGATACCAATAACTGACCCATTGCCAGTCATCAAATTCGGGTGGATGACAATGGGTTAAATTAATGTCATCGTCTGTGCTGGCTAAACCTAATAAAAACCATTTTTGTTTTTGACCAATACACACAGGTGGTGGATTTTCGTAGCGTACATAACGTCTTGGCAGGCGATAACGTAGCCAACCGCGTGTTTGTGCCAAAATTTTAACATGATGCTTTTCGAGACCAATTTCTTCCCACAACTCACGGTACATGGCTTGCTCGGGTGTTTCTCCCGTATGAATGCCACCTTGAGGAAATTGCCACGCATCATGGCCGTGCCGTCTCGCCCACAATACCTGACCTGCGTCGTTGGTTAATATAATGCCGACATTCGGCCTAAATCCTTCCGCGTCTATCACAATAAATACCTAAATAATGATACAACAGCATTTTAGGGCTTATACGCTGAGCTTGTTAAATAGTAAGGTATTGAACCCTAAAAAGCCGATATAGCGCAAAAAGTAGCTGTTCTAATACAAGTTTTTAATAATGATAGTATTCATACCTTATCAAAGGGGTTGCGGCAAGTGCTATCTGTTTTGATTGCGTAAGTCCTAATAAAAAAGGCCTACTTATGTAAGTAGGCCTTTGCGTATCTAATGATTAGATATTAAGCAGATTATGGCAATAAGTGTTTTACGCCATCACGCTCTTCTAACAATTCATTTAACGTAAAGTCCATACGTTCGCGAGAGAACGCATCAACTTCTAAACCTTCAATACGTGTATAAGTACCGTTTTCACAAGTGACTGGCACACCATAAATAATGCCTTCTGGAATGCCGTAGCTGCCATCAGAAGGAATACCCATCGTTACCCACTTGCCATTAGTACCCAATACCCAATCACGGATATGGTCAATAGCGGCATTGGCAGCAGAAGCAGCCGAGGATAAACCACGTGCTTCAATAATAGCACCACCACGTTTGCCAACAGTAGGCAAGAACACAGTGCGGTTCCATTCTTCATCATTAATTAAGGCTTTTATGCCATCACCATTAACGGTTGCAAAACGGTAGTCAGCATACATTGTTGGGCTGTGATTGCCCCAAACAACCATGTTTTCGATATCAGCAACGGCACGACTTGTTTTGTTTGCCAATTGAGATAAAGCACGGTTATGGTCTAAACGCAACATGGCAGTAAAGTTAGCTGGGTTTAAATCGGGTGCAGATTTCATGGCGATATAAGCATTAGTGTTTGCTGGATTACCAACAACTAATACTTTAACGTCACGGCTTGCAACGTCATTTAATGCTTTACCTTGTACAGTGAAGATTTTTGCGTTTTCTTGCAATAAATCTTTACGTTCCATACCAGGACCGCGTGGACGTGCGCCGACTAATAAAGCAATGTCTGCATCTTTAAACGCAACATTAGGGTCATCAGTTGCTACAATGCCAGCGACTAAAGGAAAAGCACAGTCTTCTAATTCCATGATGACACCTTTCAACGCTTGTTGCGCTTTTTCGAAAGGTACTTCTAATAATTGCAAAATGACTGGTTGGTCTTTGCCCAACATTTCACCGCTAGCAATACGAAATAATAGGCTATAACCAATTTGACCAGCTGCGCCTGTAACGGCAACGCGAACGGGTTGTTTCATTTTAAGCTCCTGATGATTTTAAAAACCGCTACATTGTACCTAAGCTGTCGCCAAGATGCGAATAAAACGCATAACAAGTTTTTTCTGTTAGAATCTGCATCTTAATCTTTAGTCTTAAAATGTGCTGTTTTATGTTAATTCGCAAATTATTTCGTTTTGAAAATGCTCATATTGTACGTAACTGCTCTAGTCAGCGGTGCAGTCGTTCGATTCATGGTCATAGTTATCAAATCGAAATTATTTTAGAAGCTCACGCCTTAGACAACGGTCAAATGGTGTATGACTTTGGTTTGTTAAAAGGCCATATTAAAGATTTAATAGACAGCTTTGATCATGCCATTGCGTTTTGGGATAAAGACGACGCGGAGTATATAGACTATTGCAAAAAATTTAGTGCGCGTTGGATTAGTTTGCCTGTTTCTCCGTCGGCAGAGCAGTTTTCGCGGGTGTTTTTTGTATTAATTGATGCGATGTTAAAACAGACCACTATGCAAAATGGCGAAGCCGATGTGGTGTTACATTCGGTGATTGTTCACGAAACACAAACAGGCTACGCGCAATGTTTTAAATCAGATATAGACAATCCACGCATGGGTTTAATTGTGTTGGCCGATATTATCTTTTCGACTCAAGTTTGTAATGAGTGGAGCGATACTCAAATGTACGACAAACTCAAACGAGGCGAGTCGTTTGTCAATCCTTTGGTGAGTTTACAAGTACCACTGTGATAGGCGGTTTTTTTGCTGCCCAACAACAAAAAGCGCACCAATGGAGTGCGTTTTTTGTTGGCTTGCGTTTTTAGGCAACAGTGCTAGTGAGCATCGTGGCTTCTTCTTTGCTAATGCCAGCCCAACCTTGTGCGGTATTGAGTATCACAGCATCAAAATTAGGACTCATTAATAATAAATTGAGTAGGTCTTTGCCCGTGACTTCTATTTGCCAATGATTAGGGGCTTTCGCTTGTAGCGTTTCTAAATCTACATAAGCAATCAGGGCATTGCTGCCATTTTTAGTCGCCATTTGTAATGGGATTTTGGTAAAAGACTCATTGATAATTAAAGGACTTATACCTAGTGCTTGTTTTAGTTCCAAAGGCACAGCATAAGCTGCCAAAAAAAACTGAGCTTGTTTAATGTGACGATATAAAAGCTGACGCGCATCGCTGTCGTCGGGGCGGCTTACCACAATCAGGACTAAATCTTTGATAGAGGGAGAGGGGGTATTCATTGCTTATCCTAAATGAAAGTCATTATTAGAGCATTTGATAATGGCATAAGTTCTACCTAGATACAATTTGCGCGTTGACTCCTATTTATAGATGAATTTGTTTAAATGAGATTTGTTCTTATTAATCGTCATAAAACTGTATTGTATTTGTCATGGTACGGTAATTGCAGTGCTTTGTAATACTACTATCAAAGATAACTAGAGACTGAGGCTCTGGTACTAACACAACGTCGAGGAGACTATGATGGAATTATTAGAAATGCGCGAAGAGAACCTTGTTGATGAGTGGGCTGACTACGAAGACTATGAATATTGCGACGATGCGACCGAGTTATAATTAAAAGTTATAATCAAGGCGTTTTTAGTGCGAACTCAAAGGTCGTTAAAACGGCTTGTTTAAAATCACAGTGCGCGTTATTGTCGGGAAAATTTTGGTTGATTTAATCTGTTTTGGTACGATGGTGCTTGTTTTTTGTGTTTTGAATTGACGAAATACAGCCTGTTATGCCATAAGAATCGCCTTACTCCCTATTTAGCGTTAGCTGAGGTTTGTCATGTCCCGTCCATTTGAGCATATTTTACAGCCTTTAGATTTAGGTTTTGTGACCCTTCCCAATCGTGTCATTATGGGGTCGATGCACACAGGTTTAGAAGAGTTTCCACCCCAAAGACAGGCGGCTTTTTTTGCACGTCGTGCCGCAGGTGGGGTAGGTTTAATTATTACAGGCGGTATTTCTCCCTCTGAGTTGGGTGTGTTAGGGCCTGGCATGTGTACCATGACCACCGAGGCCGATGCTCAAAAACATAAAGTCATTACGGATGCAGTTCATGCCGCTGGTGGTCGTATTTGTATGCAAATTTTGCATGCAGGCCGTCAGTCATATCATCCAGTCAATGTATCGCCTTCTGGCAAAAAATCGCCAATTTATCCTTTTCCTCCTCAAGCAATGACCGAAGAAGTCATTGAGCAAGAATTGGCTCATTGGGTTAATGCGGCTGCTTTAGCACAACAAGCAGGGTATGATGGCATAGAAATCATGGGCTCAGAAGGCTACTTACTCAATCAATTTTTAACGACTCGTGGTAATGAACGTGATGATGCATGGGGTGGTGATTTTGAACGCCGTATGCGTTTTCCTTTAGAAGTGGTACGCCGTACTCGTGAGCGTGTTGGTACAAACTTTATTATTGTATATCGTTTGTCGATGTTAGATTTAGTGCCTGATGGCCAGACTTTTGATGAAGTTATTATCCTTGCNNGCCTCTAACCGTATTAATATGCCAACACACGCCAATGATATTATTGCGCGTGGCGATGCTGATATGGTGTCGATGGCACGTCCCATGTTAGCCGACCCAGATTGGGTTAACAAAACAGCAGCCAACAAAGAAGAAGAAGTAAATACTTGCATTGGCTGTAATCAAGCCTGTTTAGATCACACGTTTGCTTTGCGTCAAGCATCGTGTTTGGTTAACCCTCAAGCCTGTTATGAAGACCAATTAATTTACGTTAAAACCGATAAGCCCAAAAATATTGCCGTCATTGGTGCAGGCCCAGCAGGAATGTCTTTTGCGACGGTAGCGGCAGAGCGTGGCCATAACGTCACTTTATTTGACCAAGATACCCAAATTGGCGGTCAATTTAACATTGCCAAACAAGTACCAGGTAAAGAAGAGTTTTACGAGACGATTCGTTATTTTGGCGCAATGATAAAAAAACATGGCGTAACTTTACAATTAGGTAAACGTGTTGCTGCGGATGATATGGCTGAGTTTGACGAAGTAGTGTTAGCTACAGGTATTGCGCCTCGTGCTTTGCCCTTAGAAGGTGTGAATCATCCTAAAGTATTATCTTATATTGACGTGTTACGCGACAAAAAGCCTGTGGGTAAAAAGGTAGCGGTGATTGGTGCAGGCGGTATAGGCATGGATACGTCGGAGTATTTAACCCATGACCCGCATCATGTTCCTGCAAGTTTAGATATTGATACTTATTTACGTGAATGGGGCATTGATAAAACCTTACAAGCACGTAGTGGTATTGAAGGCGTAAAAGAAGAGGTGGATGCCAGCCCACGCGAAGTGTATTTGATGCAACGTAAAAACAAAAAAATTACAGGGCCNNCACATGATCACTGGCGTTGAGTACAACAAAATTGACGACGAAGGCCTTCATATTACCGTTAATGGCGAGCCTCAATTGTTGGCGGTTGATAATGTGATTATTTGTGCAGGTCAAGAGCCACAACGTGAGTTACAAGCCGCGATTGAAGGCTTAGGCAAAAAAGTGCATTTGATTGGTGGGGCAGACGTAGCGGCCGAATTAGACGCAAAACGTGCTATTAGGCAAGGAGCTGAGCTAGCAGCGGCTATTTAATAAATGAGTCAGTAAGAAGGCGCATTGTTTTGCGCCTTTTTTAGCAAAAAAATAAAGTTTAGTATTGATGGTGTGGCTTTTTAAACTTTAATTTACCAACCGTCTAACTCTTGGCGTAACCTGACAAAAAAGTTCATAACCAATTGAGTTGGCATAAGGGGCAATGGTATCGGCAGACAAACCATCACCCCATAAAGTTACGCTATCGCCCAATTGTGCCTCAATATCCGTTAGGTCAATGGTTATCATGTCCATGCTCACACGCCCCACAATCACCGTTGTTTGGCCATTAACCAGCACAGGTGTATTAGCCAAAATATGACGCGGATAGCCATCACCATAACCAATGGCAATCACCCCTAAACGTGTAGGGCGTGTGGCTTGCCATGTACTGCCATAGCCTACGCTGTCGCCTGTTTTAATGGTGCGTAAGGCAATAATTTGCGTGTTCAGCGTCATTACAGCTTGTAGGTTAAGTTGTGCTGCGCTTTTGTTAGCAAAAGGTGAGCTACCATACAACATAATGCCAGCACGTACCCACTGATGATGACTTTGTGGCCACGCCAAAATAGCCGCCGAATTAGCAAAGCTGCGTGCAAGCGGTGGCAGTTGTGTGGCTAAAGTATCGAGTACCGCCAGTTGTTGCAGTGTTTTGGGCGAGCTGAGGTCGTCCGCACAGGCAAAATGACTGGTTAAAATAATGTCTTGTACACAGTGCAGTGGTTTAAGTTGTTGATAGGCCAATAACACATCATTAGGCATAAAGCCTAAACGGTGCATTCCACTATCCACTTTAAGCCAAATTAAGGTTTGTTTAGTGCCAGTATATTGAGCCAATAACTCAATTTGGGCTTGCTGATGCACCACTAAATAAAAGTCATGCTCAAAGGCTAGTTCAAGCTCTGTGGTATTAAACACACCTTGTAATACCGCAATGGGGCAAGTGATTCCTGCTTGGCGTAAGGCTAAACCTTCGGCCAAAAACGCCACACCTAAGGCATCTACGTGATGTTGTAATATTTGCGACACCAATAACGCGCCATGCCCATAAGCATCGGCTTTGACCATCGCCATAACTTTGGCTTGTGGCGCATGGTGTTTAACTTGAGCCACATTATGTAATAACGCAGCACGATTAATGGTTAAGTGAGCATCACGCATTATTCATCATCGGGTCGATAGTATTCGGGGGCTAAGTCGGCAAACTTGGTTAAATGACCAAGAAAGCCTAAACGTGACGTACCAATAGGGCCGTTACGTTGTTTGGCAATAATAATTTCGGCTGTGCCTTTATCTTTAGATTCGGGATTATAAACCTCGTCTCTGTAAATAAACATAATTAAATCAGCGTCTTG
Source organism: Moraxellaceae bacterium UBA2032 (assembly GCA_002333125.1). Lineage (GTDB taxonomy): Bacteria > Pseudomonadota > Gammaproteobacteria > Pseudomonadales > Moraxellaceae > Agitococcus. Next base: position 33,176 of record DDBM01000129.1, read on the forward strand.
CTCAATCGCGCCCGATTCACGCAAGTCCGACATGACAGGTCGTTTGTTGGGGCGTTGCTCTACGTTACGACTCAACTGCGACAAGGCCACAACGGGGCAGTTGAGTTCTTTGGCTAAAGCTTTTAAGGAGCGAGAAATCTCGCCCACTTCGTTAACCCTGTTACCTGCATCAAAACCTGGTACACGCATTAGCTGCAAATAATCGACCATGATTAAGCCCATTTTGCCGCCATGGTCACGCGCTACACGCCGTGCTCTGGCACGTAACTCAGAGGGGGGCAAGGCCGCACTATCATCAATATAAAGTAGCTTTTCGCTAAGTTGTGTCATGGCAGAAGTCACACGTGGCCAATCTTCATCCTCTAATTTACCTGAGCGTATTCGGCCTTGGTCAACACCACCAATAGAGGACAGCATCCGTAATAACAGTTGTTCGGCAGGCATTTCCATAGAAAAAACTAAGGCCGGTAAGTCAGTATTAAAAATAACACTCTCAACCAAGTTCATGGCAAGGGTGGTTTTGCCCATACTAGGACGTGCCGCGAGAATCACTAAACTACCGCCATGAAAACCTAAAGTACGTTTGTCGAGGTCGGTAAAACCTGTGCTAATACCTGTTAAGGCATCGCTTGAGTGGTACAGTTCATCAATTTTTTGAATGGTTTTGGCTAATAAAGGTTTAATGAGTTGCGGGCCACTTTTAGCCGAGCGATTTTTTTGTTGTTCGGCAATGGCAAAAATTTTGGTTTCGGCTTGGTCTAAAATGGTTGATGCAGATTCACCTTTAGGATGAAAGGCAAGGGTGGCAATTTCGTTAGTTGAGCTAATCAGTTGTCGTAAGATCGAAAACTCGCGCACTCGTTCGGCATAAATAACAATATTGGCTGTGGTGGCGGGCGAGTCTTTTAAAATTTGTTCTAAGTAGGCTTCGCCGCCTGCTTTGGCTAATGTACCAAAGTCTTCCATGTGTTTGGCAACTAATAAGGCATCACAAGGTTGGTCGGCACGAATTAAATGAGCAATTGCAGCAAAAATCATTTTATGACGTGGTGAGTAAAAATCATGTTCGCCTACAATCGCTTCTAAGCTGTCCCAAATTTCGGGTTCGGTCATAATACCCGACAAAATGGCTTGCTCTAAAGTTAAGCTATGTGGCGGAACTTTTAAGGAAGTTACCACATCATCCTCATACTGAAGATTAGTATTCATAAACACATCCTAAAAAAGACAGACAGCAGCCTACATATTGGAATTTTACGCAATAGCCGCTTTACCATCTTAACTCTCTATAATTGGGGAGAGTAAACAACTAAGCGACAAATGTATAAGCTCTATAATACGTTGAATTTAAAGCGATTAGTTAAAAAGCCCTAGAGCTTGATTTTGCTAACTAATTGAAAACTATATAAAAATATTTTGTAGCTTAAAAAATAGGGTAGCAAAAACTCACCATCTAAAAGACAGGCGTTATATTAAGGTTGCAAGGGAATGAGGGCTATCATAGGCCGTTTTTTAGTATTTTGTTAGTCTTGACAAACAAAAAAGCACTATTACTAAAATAGGACTTACGCATTGCGCCGCAAATAAGCGATAACCGCGTAAGTCTAATAAAAGTAACAGTGCTTTTTTTAGAACGATTTAAAATACTTTTACAAGTTATCTAAATTATTCAGCAACAACAGTTAAAGCAACTTCGGCCATAACATCGCTATGCAATTGCAACGCAACTTTGTATGCGCCAGTATTGCGTAACGCACCGTTAGGTAAGCGTACTTCTGTTTTGCTAACAGCAATACCTGCGGTTGTGATGGCAGCAGCGATATCGCGCGTACCAACAGAACCGAAGAGTTTGCCTTCGTCACCAGATTTAGCAGCAATAACAATGGCTAAAGCAGCCAATTGTTCTGCACGTGTTTGCGCAGTTGCTAAAATTTCGGCTTCTTGACGCTCTAAATCAGCACGACGTGCCTCAAAAGCATCTAAATTAGATTGAGTTGCAGGAACGGCTTTACCTTGAGGAATCAAGAAGTTACGGCCATAACCAGCTTTAACACTGACTTTAGAGCCTAAAGCACCTAGGTTTGCAACTTTTTCAAGCAGAATGACTTCCATGGTACACCTCTTACTGATGGTTGTCGGTGTAAGGGAGCAAAGCCAAATAACGGGCTTGCTTGATGGCTAATGCCAATTGACGCTGATAACGCGCTTTTGTACCTGTAATACGGCTAGGTACAATTTTGCCATTTTCAGTGACGTATTGCTTCAAAGTTTCTAAATCTTTGTAGTCAATATATGTGGTGTTTTCTGCGGTAAAACGGCAGAACTTGCGACGACGGTAAAAACGTGCCATGACGAATCTCCTAAAAATTAACCTTCGCTATCAGATGAATTATGGTCATCTGAGCGGGCAGCTTTGCGAGCGCGTTTTTCTTCGGCACTCTTAGCTAACAAGGATTCACCAGTAATGGCTTCATCACGACGGATGATAACATTACGGATGATTGCATCGTTATAGCGGAAGGCTTCGCCCAATTCGTCCACAATGTTTTGACCGCATTCGATGTTTAACAACACATAATGGGCTTTATGGATTTTGTTGATAGGGTAAGCCAATTGACGGCGACCCCAATCTTCTAAACGATGAATTTGACCACCAGAGTCATTTACCGCACTGGTGTAACGCTCTACCATAGCAGAGACTTGGTCGCTTTGGTCTGGATGAATCAGCAAAACGATTTCGTAATGACGCATAATTGCTCCTTACGGGTTAACAGCCCAAGCACTTAATTTTGCAGGGGCAAGGAGTAAGAATCTCAGTTAAAAACTGGATTCGCTAAATTTGCCATGTAGTACACGGCAAAGGGTGCAGGATTATAGGTGTTAATAGAGGTTGTGGCAATTGATAAATTACAGTAAACCGCGTTCGGCCAAAGAAACTACGTCACTGTTGCCCACAATTAAATGGTCTAATACCCTAATGTCTAGTAAAGCTAGGGCGGATTTTAGGCGTTCGGTAATTTGTTTGTCGGCAGCAGACGGCTCGGCACAGCCTGAAGGATGATTATGGGCAAAAATAATACTGGCTGCGTGTAAAGCTAAAGCTCGTTTAACCACTTCGCGGGGATGTACCGCGCAGCTATCAAGCGTGCCTGTAAATAGCGTTTCAAAACTTAATAAACGATTTTGACTATCTAAAAATAACGCCGCAAACACTTCATGAGTTTGATGACGCAATTTGGCACGTAGAAAATTTTTGACCATTTGTGGATTGGTGAGTAATTCTTTTTCTGTTAACGATTGCGCTAAATATCGTCGTCCTAATTCTAAAGAGGCCATTAATAAGGCATATTTGGCCGTGCCAATGCCTTCATGAGCCAGCACCGATTCGGCAGGTGCATCGAGTAATTGCCGTAATGAGCCAAAGCCACGCATTAAATCGCGTCCTATATCAACGGCTGTTTTGTTGGGTGTGCCTGTACGCAAAAAAACTGCTAATAACTCAGCATCAGAAAGAACGTCTGCACCACGTTGTAAGAGCTTTTCACGAGGGCGGTCGTCTGTAGGCCAGTCCTTGATTGCCATTTTTTTATCCTTAAAATCAAAACCCAATGAACGTCTTAGACTTTAGCAAAAGTTTGATGATTATGGTATCTTTGACCCTTTGTTTTGATGCTTTTGTTAAACATAAGTAAAAGCGTCTTTTTATCTTTAATGTGACGAAATAAACCTATGTTAGCAACGCTTAGGCAAAAAAGAGTTATTTTAGGGGTGAGTGGTGGCATTGCGGCTTATAAAAGTGCCGACTTGGTGCGTCGCTTACAAGATGCAGGGGCCGATGTACATGTGGTGATGACGGCTGCTGCGCAACAATTTATTACCCCGTTAACCATGCAGGCTTTATCGGGCAATCCAGTACACACTGAATTATTAGACCCCGCAGCCGAAGCAGGCATGGGGCATATTCAGTTGGCACGTTGGGCAGATGTGGTATTAATTGCCCCTGCCAGTGCCGATGTCATTGCGCGTTTGGCACATGGCGTAGCTAATGATTTGTTAACTACTCTATGGTTGGCAACACGTGCCAAACGTGCCGTTGCCCCTGCTATGAATCAGCAAATGTGGGCAGCTCAAATTACCCAAGATAATATTGCCACTTTAGAGCAACAAGGCGTAAATGTGTTTTATCCTGCGTCGGGTAGTCAAGCCTGTGGTGATGTTGGTATGGGGCGTATGTTAGAGGCCACAGAGTTGGCTCAATGTTGTGCTGATTTATTTGCAACCCAAGTGTTAACAGGCAAACGTGTGGTAATTACCGCAGGGCCAACTCAAGAAAACTTAGACCCAGTGCGTTATATTACTAATCATAGCTCGGGTAAAATGGGCTTTTGTTTGGCAGAGGCTTGTATAGAGGCAGGCGCGCAAGTCACGCTAATTAGTGGGCCTGTGCATTTGCCTACGCCTGAGCGTGTGCAACGAATCAAAGTTATTAGTGCCTTAGATATGTTAGTGGCAAGCCAAAAAGCGGTTGCCGAAGGTTGTGATTTATTTATTGCCACCGCCGCCGTTGCTGATTATCGTCCTGCGAGTATTGCCGAACAAAAAATTAAAAAACAAGGTGATAATATCTTTATTGAGTTAGTTAAAAATCCTGATATTGTGGCCACTATTGCACAAGCACCTAATAAACCCTTTGTTTTGGGCTTTGCTGCCGAAACAGAACGTGTAGAAGAGTATGCGCGTCATAAACTAAGTAGCAAAAATTTAGATATAATTGCCTGTAATGATGTTTCTCGTACCGATATTGGTTTTCAGAGTGACGATAATGCCATGACGGTTTTTTGGCGCGAAGGAATGCTCAAACTCGAAAAAGCCCCTAAATCACAGATTGCGCGTCAGCTAGTTGCTGTATGCGCTCAACAACTTTTAACAGATACAAACCATGAAATTACAAGTTAAAGTATTAGACGACCGTATTGGCACACAATTTCCTCTGCCTAATTATGCAACAGTAGGCTCGGCAGGCTTAGATTTACGTGCTTGTATTAGTGAACCGTTAACCATTGAAGCGGGCGAAACCAAATTAATTGGTACAGGCCTAGCGATTTATATTCAAAATCCTGCTTATGCGGGTTTAGTGTTGCCTCGTTCGGGTTTAGGCCATAAACACGGTATTGTGTTAGGTAATTTAGTGGGGTTAATAGACTCCGATTATCAGGGCGAACTAATGCTATCTTGTTGGAATCGTGGCAAAAGTGCGTTTACCATTGAAGTTGGTGAGCGTTTGGCACAATATGTGCTTGTGCCAGTATTGCAGGCACAATTAGAAATTGTTGAAGAGTTTTCTGCATCAGAACGTGGTGCTGGTGGATTTGGCCATTCTGGGCGCACCTAAGTATTTTTAGATGCTCCGTCAGTAATAAAAAGATAATTAGAGGAAGAAGAAATTGGCTAAGCAAAAAAGCGTATTTAAAATGGCTTTGCCGTTTGTAGTGGGTGTCACGGTATTGTTATTAGTGCTTATTACCGTTATTGGTGTGATTGCAATAACTGACCAAAAAAACCAACAACAGCAAGAAGCAAAGCAGTATGAGCAACGTGCCGTTGATGTGGTTAATAACTTTTTAGACCAACAAGATGCGTTTGCCAAACAGCTTGCTAGTCAACCCTCTGATATTATTGTAGGTAATATTCCTGGCACTGTATTAGCACAAGTGATTTTAACGGGTGATGAAGAAACGCCTAAGAAGCTTAGCTTTAGTAACCAAGATTTATTACGTCGTGCAGCGGTGCAAGGGGGCAAGGTTGCACCAGAAATGAGTGTAGATAACAATATTCAAATTTTAGCAATGGTTAAGCCTTTATCCGATGGCAAAGGGGTGTTGTTAATTAACACTCCCTTTGATTTTTTGCGTAAGAGTTTAGAAGGCTTTAGCAAACAAGAAGGCGGAAAAATTAAATTAATACAAAAATTAAGCAAAGACGGTGCTGAGGAAGCAATTGTTAACCTTAATGCAGATAATCTCAATAGTGCTGTTATTAAAGTTAGTAACCCTAATTGGTATTTGCGTATTGAAGCACCCGTCCGTAAAGGTAAGGTATATATTATTATTGGTGTGTTGTTGTTCTCTGCAATGGCCGTTGTGATAGGCATGATACGTTTGGTTCGTAAATTTGACCATACTTTAAACCAAGATATGACCGCTATTCAAAGTATGCTTAAGGGCGAAACCCCCGCAACAGCACTTAATTTTGAGCTAACCAAAGGCTTGCAGGGTACTTTGGTATCCAATCCTGTTATTGCAGCCTCGATTAAACAAGAAGAAAAGAAAACTGAGTTAGACGCTTTAGCTGATATTGAGATGACACCCACCGATATTAATAGCTTACGTAAAACAGCACCAGAGGTAGCACTACAATACGACGAAGCGGATATGTTGAATTTAGACGCGGCTACACAGCCTGTAGCAGCTAAGCCAGCTAAAGTTGAAGCAAAAATAGATACTCAGTCATTAGAGTATCAAAAAATGCAGCTTCAACAAGCCGCAGAAGCGAGCGTCCCTACACATATTTTTAGAGCTTATGATATTCGTGGCAAAGCGCATACCGAAATCAGCACGACGTTAACTCACCAAATTGGTTTGGCCATTGGCTCCGAAGCTCGTGCACGTGGAGAGCAAACGATTGTTGTGGGTCAGGATGCACGTTTATCGAGTGCCGATTTGCAAAAAGCCCTAGTTGCAGGTTTACAAGAAAGTGGTTGTGATGTGGTAGATGTCGGCCAAGTGCCGTCACCCGTCTTGTATTATGCCGCTAAAAACATGGGAACAGGCAGTGGTGTCATGGTCACTGCAAGTCATAATCCTGCGCCTGATAATGGCTTTAAAGTAATGTTGGCGCATCATACCTTAGTTGATACTGAAGTAGCTGCATTACGTCAGCGTATTTTGAATAAGGACTTTAGCAAAGGTAAAGGTTCTTATGTTGTACGTGATATTAATGATGATTATTTACAAGCTATTCATGATGATGTGATTTTAGCGCGTGACTTTAATGTGGTTGTTGATGCAGGAAATGGCGTGGCAGGGCCAATGGCCGTCAAAATGCTACAAAACTTAGGCTGTACGGTCAGTGAATTATATTGTACGCCTGATGGTAACTTTCCGAACCATGATCCAGATCCGAGCAAGCTAGAAAATCTAGATGATTTGTTGAGTGATGTGGCGATTAGTGGTGCCGATGTAGGCCTAGCCTTTGATGGTGATGGTGATAGGGTTGTTGTGGTGACCAACAACACCAAAGTCATCGCTAGTGATAAATTACTGATGTTGTTTGCCAAAGAATTACTAGCAACACAACCAGGTGCAGATATTTTATTTGATGTCAAATGTAGCCGAGATTTAGTTACCGTTATTACCACCAATGGCGGTCGTCCCGTCATGACTAAAACGGGGCATTCATTCTTAAAGCAGGGTTTAGAAGATACAGGCGGTTTATTAGCTGGTGAGATGAGTGGCCACTTTTACTTTAAAGACCGTTGGGGTGGCTTTGATGATGGCTTATATGCCGCGGCGCGTTTTTTAGAAATTTTAGCCAACAATGATTGTTCTTCGGATGAGTTATTTGCCCAATTTCCTGAGCGTTGCTCTACCTCCGAAATTCAAATTCCTATAGACGACTCTCAAAAGATATCGTTAATTCAGACCGTGGTTAATCAGAATAAAGATATGCCTAATGCCAATATTAGCACCGTAGATGGCTTACGGATTGAGTTTTCTTATGGTTGGGGGATTGTTAGAGCTTCTAATACAGGTTCGTATTTGGTGGCACGTTTTGAAGCCAATAGTGAAGGTGAACTACAACAAGTAAAGTCCACCTTTAAAGACTTGTTACAAAAAGCAGATCCTATGATGTTGTTGAGCTTTTAAATGAGCTTGTCTTTATAAATTAGGACTTACGAGTTATCGCTTATTGCTTCCCTCATCCCAACCCTCTTCCAAGGGGTGAGGGAGTTCTCTCTCCCTCTGAAAGAGAGCTAGAGTAAGGGTAAACGCACGTGTTCGGTGAAATGCGTCAGTCCTGAGATGTAAGTGTTAAATAGAAACTTGAGAGAAAATATGACTTTATCACGTGATGCGGCCTTAAATGTTGCCAAAGTTTTAACAGAAGCCTTACCGTATATTCAGCGATTTGCAGGTAAGACTATTGTGGTTAAGTATGGTGGTAATGCCATGACTGATCCTGAATTAGAAAACTCTTTTGCACGTGATATTGTGTTATTAAAAACCGTAGGGCTTAACCCCATTGTGGTGCATGGTGGTGGCCCTCAAATTGGTGATTTGCTCAAAAAAATTGGTAAACAGTCTGAGTTTATTGATGGTATGCGTGTTACCGATGCTGAAACCATGGATATTGTAGAGATGGTGTTAGGTGGTTTGGTCAATAAGTCTATCGTGAGCCTAATCAATAAAAATGGTGGCCGTGCCATGGGTTTAACAGGGAAAGACGGTAATTTAATTCGTGCCAAAAAAATGTACCTAGAAAAGACTTTAGAAGATGGCACGGTGCAAAGAATAGATATTGGCCAAGTAGGAGAAGTGGCAGGTATTAAAACAGACGTATTAGATATGTTTGTGTCTAGTCATTTTATACCAGTCATTGCGCCTGTAGGGGTGGGTGATAATGGCGAGTCTTATAATATCAATGCTGACTTAGTGGCAGGAAAAGTTGCAGAAGCCTTAAAAGCCGAGAAGTTAATTTTACTGACTAATATTACAGGCGTATTAGATAAAGATAAAAAGATTTTAACGGGCTTAACCACACACGATGTAGATGCGTTAATTGCTGATGGTACAATTTATGGCGGGATGATTCCTAAAATTAGCTGTGCGTTAGAGGCAGTCAAAGGTGGTGTGGTGAGTGCACATATTATTGATGGTCGTGTGGCTCATGCTGGTTTATTAGAAATCTTTACTGATGAAGGGGTAGGGACATTAATTACCAATAATAAACGTTACTTAAAACAAAAAAACTAAACCTATGGCCGACACACTTGATTGCGGCCATTACGTTTTGCTTGGTACAAAAGTTGGTCAGCACGTTGCATTAGTGTTGGTAGTGTGTCGTGTGGGTAAACGGGTTCTACAGCACCAATACTAATTGTTAGCGGGACTTCTTGGCCGTCATCTAATACGATGACGGTTGATTCAATGGCTTGTCTGAGCCGTTCTGCCACGTCATATCCACTTTTATCAATCGGTGTTTGTACTAAGATAATTGCAAACTCTTCTCCCCCTATACGCCCTGCAATATCGCTATCACGTAATGATGACTTAATGGTTTGAGCAACCCACTGTAAGGCTAAATCACCTGTTGCATGGCCAAAGGTATCGTTAATATGTTTAAAAAAATCGATGTCACACATCAATAAGGTAAAAGGCTCATTGTAGCGACGACTACGGTTTAAGTTTTGCTCAGATAAATACAAAAAGTGGCGGCGGTTATGTAAGCCTGTGAGTTCATCAATGGTCGCTAAATGCAGTAATTGATCTTCTAAGCGTTTCCGTTCTGTAATATCGGTAGAAATACCTAATAAGGCATAGGGTTTATTATTTGTACCTAATAACGGTACTTTAACCGACCAATAATAACGCAGCTCATCTTCGTTCAGATGTTGTATCATTTCTAAGGTGGCAAGCTTTTGTTGGCTGTCAAATACTTGCTTATCATTCTTTTGTAATGCTTGGCTGGCCTCGGCAGTAAAGTAATTGATATCGGTATGCCCAATAATTTGTATGGGATTTTGATTGACCAATTCAGCCATAGCACTATTGGCATATAAATAACGACCATTAGGTGACTTCATATACACACAAGCCCCCATATTATCTAATACTGTTGTTAATAATTCTTGACTGCTACGCAGTGAATTTTCGATTTGTTTACGTTCGGTAATATCTGTTGAGATACCACACAGACCGCGTACCTTACCTTGATTATCGTATAGCGGCATTTTTATGGCCAAAAAAGTGCGATGCTCTCCTGTGATTTTATCAGTTAATGCTTCTTCTGCTTGTATGGTTTTACCTGTGCTTAATACCAGTTTGTCGTTTGTATAAATATTATCTACAGTATCTTCACTAAAAAAATCGCTGTCATTGTGGCCAATAATTGTTTCTAAGGGCTGAGCAAAAAGCTCGCACACTAAACGATTGGCATAGGTGTAACAGCCATTAATATCTTTTAAAAAGACATAGGTTTCGATGTTGTCCAGAGCGTGTGCTAAGTCTTCCACAGGTAATAGGCTAGGTGGTGCAATTTGGGCGCATATTTTTGAAAAGCGTTTAACAACATAAGACTGAAATACGTCAGGTGCTATACCCAATTTATTGGCAATAACCAAAATATCATTGCCTTCTAATAGCTCTAACAAAGCCCATGTTGGAATAGATGTTTTTTGGCTTTCGTTACTCATATCAACTCCTTGTGTTATTTCTAATTCAATTACTGTCAAACAAAATGACTTTAAATGGTCATTATTTCGTCATTTTCTTTTCATGCAGTGTGGGCATATTTACTTCATAGAACTATATGCCGCTTTGTTGTTAAAACACAATTAAACAAACACATAGTGTTGGTGTATTTGTTCTTTACAACATCTATGTGAAGTAAAGAGGTAAATAATGAATACATTAATAAATGCAACAGCTTCTACTATTTTAGATGGTGCTAAGCTTCACGCAATAAAACAACCTAAGTTTATTGCACAATTTGCACAAAGCGCGTCTGCTATACAAGCAGCTCAAAAGCTCCGTGCCCAAACCTTTAATCAAGAGTATGGTGTGCAGTTTGACCACCCACATGGTTTAGATGTAGATGACTATGACCCATTTTGTTTACATCTAAACGTATATGATACAGTACAAGGTTGTTTAATTGCGACAACACGCTTACTAACGGTAGAAAATGCCAGACTAACGAATGGATTTTATTCACAAAAAGAGTTTGATTTGTCACCATTATTGCCAAATTTACAAGGTAGAGTTTTAGAAGTAGGGCGTACTTGTGTGCATCAAGACTATCGTTCGGGGGCGGCAATTACCGTTTTATGGACAGCATTGGCCGAGTATTTATTAGCCGAAAATTTTGCTTATTTAATTGGTTGTGCTTCAATTCCTTTAAATAATGATATGTCGTTTTCGGCTTTAATGACCCGTTTTGATGAACAGGATTTTGTGAGTCAATCAACGCGTGTTATCCCTAAACGTACCATGCTTTGTGAGCCAACACCTCATACTATTCATACAAAAATAGCATTGCCCCCATTATTAAAAGCTTATTTGCGTATGAACGCTAAATTGGGCGGCGATGCTTATTTTGATGAAGCCTTTTCTTGTGCAGATATTTTTATTGTGTTAGATGTGGCAACCTTGGCAGAGCGTTATGCACAACGTTTTTTAAAATCGGCTTAGTTAGAGTGTCAGTGTATGTTGCTAAATGCACAAAATATGATGTCTTGGTTACGGTTGGCGCGCTTAGGTGTGCATATAGGTGAGGGTTTTGCTTTAGGTGCAGCAAGTGGTGCGTTGTTTTTCCCACATAAACCTTATCAACAACCTGTGATTAAGTTTTGGCAACAGCGTTTTTGTCATGTCTTAGGTTTAAAAATCACCGTGCATGGTGAAGCAGACAAACGTCCAGCATTATGGGTTAGTAATCATGTTTCTTGGTTGGATATTCCCGTGATTGGCGCACATTTTTCTGTACACTTTTTATCTAAGTCCGAAGTGGCTTCATGGCCTGTTGTACGTCATTTAGCAAAAGCCGCAGGGACTTTGTATATCAAACGTGGCTCTGGTGATGCTCAAAGCGTATCTAGTCAAATGGCACAGCATTTACAAGCAGGGCGTTCGGTGTTGTTTTTTCCTGAAGGGACAACGACCGATGGCAAGGCTTTAAAACGGTTTTATCATAAATTATTTCATGCTGCCTGCCTCGCAGGAACAGACATTCAACCCGTTGTCTTGTGTTATAAAGATCAACAAGGCAATTTAAATCGTATTGCCCCTTTTATTGGCGATGATGAACTTGGTGAGCATTTGTTTAAGGTGTTAAAAGAAAAACACATTCAAGTTGAGGTGTTGGTTTTACCAAGGGTATCGGTGTATGGTAAAGACCAACGTGCTGTTAGCGAAGAAATTCAGGCGATGATGCACGATGCGTTGTTGTCGTTGCATCGTGGCTCAAACAATTAATTAGCCTAGATTTAAATGCCAACCATGATGATTGGCCCAAGCCGATAGCGCACCAATCATAAAAATAAACGCAATTTGGCTTAGTGCGCTTAAAAGTAAAATAAAGCATATTTTGAGTGTATGAAGTTGCAAATAATAACGCAAAATAGAAATCAATAAAGTAAGGGGCAATAACAGTGCAAATGCTGCCACAACTTGTTTGATTATTAGGGCGTAATTGTTGGGGATATATAAAAAATAAGATAATAAAAACAAAGGAATAAATGCAAGAATAATAAATAAACTACTGGCTTTAAATAAAGGAATGACCGAGAATTTTTGAGTTAAGGCATAACAAGATAAACTTAAAGATAGAAAAGAAGTAATAATAAAAGTAGCAACGACAATCAAAAAAACTAAGGGTAGTTGGGTTAATAACAAAACATGCGTGATTAACGAAAAAAACCAAAACATATAAATAAATCAATCGAATAACCAAGAAGCCGCTAAAATAGCGGCCTTGTGGTTTTTTGTATTGATGATTGACGCAAGTTTATTGATAGCGCGCCAATTCTACAGGGTCATGTGCGCTAAAGAGTTGTACTTGTTCGGTTTTAGTGCTGTGCGCGAGATGCTGTAAGCGTTGCAAATTGTGTACGCGGTCTTTGTTGTTCATCGCTAAACCACGTTGAAACAATTCTAAACCAATAGGACAGCTTGGTTCGGCAGCCACTTGATTATGATGAAAATACGCATCGCCACAATGCAATAGCCAACCATCTTGGGTGTTCACTGCAACGCCACTGTGTCCTCGTGTATGTCCCACTAGAGGAACCAATAACACTTCATCTTTTAGCTCAGGAATAGCACGAATACTGTCAAAACCGTTCCATTTTTCGCCTTGTGTTTGATAAGTCACCCAGTTAACACCATGTTCCCATTGATGTTGTTTGTAGCGCTGCTTTTCGCGCCAGTTAGGATTCATGGCTGCTTCAAATTCTGGTGCAAAAATATGTACTTTTGCATCGGGAAAATCAGATAAGCCACCCGCATGGTCTATGTCTAAATGCGTGACTAAAATATGGCGTACATCTTGAGGATTAAGGCCTAATTCTTTGATTTGCATATAGGCTGTTTCGCGGTAGTCGGCTATTAAGCCAGCACCAGCAGTAAAAGCACGACCTAAACGTTGGTTAGGGTTTTTAACATCTGCAATACCAAAGCCTGTATCTACCAACACCAAACCATCGTTACTTTCTATTAATAGGCAATGGCAAACCATGTGACCGTGATCGGTAATTTTGCCGTGACCATTAATAAAAGGTGCGCCATGTGGACACATTGTGCCGCAGTTAAGATGATGGATTTTTAAGGCCATAAAAACAATCCTCCAAGTATAATTTAACCAATAAAAGGGACAGTAAAGGGTACGGTACGCCCCACGAGTGCTTCAAGAGCCACTAATTCATCATCAGTATGACCGCGCATGGATTCTGTGTCTATATTGCCATTTGCCGAGACACGCTGTCCATTGTGATGAGTTGCTTCAAGTGGCATGAGTGTATCTGGTTGAGTATTAGCAGACAAATCAACTTTACCATAACATAAACACACATAGCTGGTTTGCTCAGTGGCTTCCATATACACAGCTGTACCACGAATACCGATGGTGGCGGTAGGGGTGATGAGCTTTTTATTACCAGTACCAAAGACACTTAATAAGCCACCACTAATTAAACGTAAAGTCGAAATGGCAGCACGGCTTGATATAGAGACAGGCGTGAACTTTACCTGACTGTTGGCTCTTAATTTAAAGGCGTTGTTGCCAATCACAAAGCTCGTGTCATGGCTGCTTGTCGTAACCAAGCTATTGGCTTGAATGCGTGTTTTTTGATGAGCAAGTCTGCCATTAACCCAAACCTTGCCTTGTAAATTGTGGCTAAAGCCACCTGCAAAGCTCCAGTCAGGTAAAATTAATCCTGCACCTAACACTAAACCTGTGCTTAAAAATTGACGGCGTGAGTGACAGTTGGGGCAGTTTGACGAGCTAGACATAAGCTGAATCCTTTAATTTTATATTTGAGTGTTTATTAGATAACAACTAATAGTGATTGTTACAATCTTAATAAGGTCTTTTTGTAGTGATAAAAAAAGGACTTAAGTGTGGCTTAAGTCCTTAAAAATAGGCTTATGTGCTTTAAAAATCAAGCGGCTTTATGATGGTTTGGTGCATCATTGGGTTGAGGGTCTTGGTACAGAGGCTGGCTCAGGTTTGCCCAATCAATATCACCGTCGCTGACTAAGTTTTCATACTCTAAAATACCCAGTGCTTCAAATTTAGGACGTACGGTATCGGTTAATAAACCAATACGGGCTAAATTAGGCACAATGCGCGTAAATAAAAACTTATTAAAATACTGCATCACACTGGATTCGAGCATGTGTTTACGAGCGGCTTCTACATCCCAAGCAAACTCAGCAAATACTTCGGTGGCAATGAGGCGTTCACGCATAACCACACATGCTTCATATGCAAATTGAGCGCGTTCTTCAATTTCTTCTTGAGAAAGGTGTTTAACAATATACTCTAAATAATTGACTCCAAAGGTAACATGACGCGCCTCATCACGAGTCACCAAATAAATNNAATACTTTATCAAGTAAGAGTTTGAGTGATGGCGTAACGCCATACATCATTTTTATTTTTTCTTGCAAATAACGATTAAAAGTTTCGACATGACGCGCTTCATCAAAAGTCTGTGACGAGGCATATAATTTAGCGTCAAACGTAGGGGCGCAAGAGACTAATTGTGAAGCTACTAATAAAGCCCCTTGTTCGCCGTGTAAAAATTGCGATAACGTCCATGCTTGATAATGCCAACTAAAACGTAATTTTTGTTCGGCAGTTAAATTTTCAAAGGGAGCATAACCTGCAAAGGGATTAAAACTTTCGTTCATAGGGTATTGGTCTTGAGAAAACTCCTGACTCCAGTCTAGGTCAAACTCTTGATTCCAATTGAGTTCTTTGCCTAATTTATATAATTTACGAATACGACCATCAATAGAGGAGTAATCCCAGTTATAACTGCCTTGTAGTGGCGTGTTAAAAATTTCGATAATGTCATTAATGGATTGCTCGGTCATGTGTTGAGCAACGTCATCGGCTTCTGGAAAATAACGAATATCTGTTGGGGTAGTTGCAGTAATTGTTATGCTCATCTTATTGTTCTCCGATTTTTAATTGTGTACCATCGTACCATATTGATAATATATACGCCCATTTTTGCTAAAGAGCAAATAATTTTCTGTGTTAAAATGGCCTATTATTAGACTACTGAGCCATTATTTATGCAGCGTCAATCTTTAATCGAACAGCGTATTAACGCAAATTTTAGTGTGAATCATTTGGAGTTATTAAATGAGTCACATAATCATCGGGGTGGCGAAAACGCCGAAACGCATTTTAAATGTGTCTTGGTGTCGCCTAATTTTGTGGGTAAACGTGCTGTGCAGCGTCATCAAATGGTGTATGCCTTAGTCACCGACGAAATGGAAAAAGGTTTACATGCCTTAGCCTTACATTTATATACACCCGAAGAATGGCAAGAAATTGCTAAAGCGCCAGATAGTCCTGCTTGCCAGCATAAAAAGTGAGTTTTTAATGAGTAGTTATTTGATTTTAAAGCATATTCATATAACAGCAGTCGTGTTAAGTGGCTTGTTTTTTTTGTTAAGAGGAGGTTGGTTGTTACAGCATTCACCTCAACTAAAGGCAAAATGGGTAAAAATTAGCCCCCATGTGATTGATACTATTTTATTATTTTCGGCGATTGCGATGTTAGTGGTGTCTGGGCAGTTTCCTGCTTGGGTACACGTTAAAATGACCTTGCTTTTGGTGTACATCGGCTTAGGCTTAATGGCTTTTAAAAAGGCAAAAACAACCAAACAACAAGTTGTTTTTTTGGTGAGTGCTTTGTTGGTGTATATGTTTATTATTAGCGTGGCAATTGCTAAATCGCCATTGGGAGTTTTTGCTTAACCCTTCGAACTTCGCTCAAGGAGCATCGTATAGAAAGCGAGCATATTTACGTTGACTAAGCGGAGTCGAGGCCACTCACACTAACTCTCTCTTGTAAGAGAGAGTTAGCAGAGTAGTTGCGATTACCAGTGTTGGCCTTGTAACACATTGGCCAATACAATCGCGGCAGTAGACGGTTTGTCTTCTTTAACGCCTTTAGCGGCAGAAGAAGAAGGGAACAGTTTAAAGCCCAAGTTTAAAATAGCATCATTGACTTTTGGCCATAACGCATAAGAGATTTCGGCAGTTTGACCTAGTGGCGTTTTAATGCGTTTAGGTTTGCTAACAATTGCTTTAATCACTAAATTAGCCGCTTGGTCTGGTGTATAAGTAGGTACATAGTCATACATCTTGGTAGGTGCAATCATCGGTGTACGAACCAAAGGCATATAAATAGTCGTAGTGTTGATGTTGTACTGCTTAACTTCGGCAGATAAACAACGAGTGAAGGCATCTAACGCGGATTTACTGGCGACATAAGCCGAAAAGCGCGGAGAGTTAGCTAAACAGCCAATCGACGAAATGTTAATAATTTGGCCGCTTTTGTTGGTTTTCATCGACGGTAATAAACGTAAAATTAAGCGCACTGCACCAAAGTAATTGAGTTGCATGGTGCGTTCAAAGTCATGAAAACGGTCAAGCGATTCAATAACGGCACGACGAATTGAGCGTCCTGCATTATTAACTAAAATATCCACATGACCATGATCAGCTAAAATTTGGTCGGCCATTTCGTCAATCGCCTTTAAATCAGCTAAATCACATGGGTAAATAGTGGCAGTGCCGCCCACTTTACGAATCATTTCGGCTGTTTGCTCTAATTTTTCTACACCGCGTGCCACCAATAAAACGTGTGCGCCTGCTTTGCCTAGTTTTTTAGCTACTGTTAAACCAATACCGCTCGATGCCCCTGTAATTAACGCAATTTTGCCTTTAACTACATTTAGCTCTTTGCCCGACATAAAAGCAGAACTGTCTAAGTTCCATTCCCAATAGTCCCATAACTTATCGGCGTAATCTTCTAGGCGTGGACAGCTTATACCGCTATCTTTAAGTGCTTGACGGGTATTTTTGTCGTCAAATTCAAACTTGTTAAACGCATAAGTTAAGGTCGAAATCGGTGCGCCAAGGGTGTTGGAAATGGTGGTAGCTAAATCACTTACTGCAAATTTATTAAACAACTCTTTGGCTTTGTTAGGTACTTTAATATCAGGTAAATCAAAGTTTTTAGCAAAGTCTGGGCCATGTGCAGCGGTAAGCATGATTTGCATAAAATCGCCCACGCTAGGCGCAGGATTTTGCACTAAACAAAAAGCACGACCATCTAAACCTTCTTTATGCGCAATATAATCTGTGGCATCGGCTACATAATCAACAGGACAAACAGGCATTTGGCCGCCTGTAATGCCCAATAAAGGCAACCATTTTGGCACATGATTACGAATGCGCTGAATCATTTTAAAGAAATAATACGGCCCATCAATTTTATCCATGATGCCTGTTTGTGAGTCACCAACCACCATGCCAGGCCGATAAATACGATACGGCACTTGGCTTTCATCACGGACAATTTTTTCGGAGGTAAATTTACTGCTGTAGTAAGGGTGATTAAAGGTTTGACCTTCATCAAACATCGACTCTTTAAATACGCCTTCCCATTCTGTGCCTGCCACCGCAATAGAACTCATGTGGTGTAATTTAACTTTGCCGCCTAATTGATTAACAAAATTAACCACATTACGTGTGCCTTGATTGTTAATGGCTTCGCCTTCGGCTTCGCTCATATTCATATCATAAATAGCGGCTAAATGAAAAACGTGGTCAATTGTGCCTTTGAGTTTTTCTAAATCGGCATCGGCCACTAAAGAGGGCTGAGAAATATCGCCAAAGATAGGAACAAGTTGCTGCTCTGTTGCGCCTAACTCATCCATTAAATCATGAAATTTGCCATGTGACGATTTACGACACAACAAATACACAACGGCATCTTCGCGCTTTAATAAGCGAGAAACCAAAAAGCGACCAATAAAACCTGTGCCACCTGTGACAAAATAATTCATTTTTTTACCCTCGTTGCTTTTGTATTGGTATGAAGTATCGCTTTTTAACAAAGCTCACCCCATCCGAACAGTAAACCATATAATTCATAAGGTTTCTGCGTGTTGTGACCATTATAGGGCACAACCTTGTAGAATAAATATTCTAATATCATGTTTTTAAAGTGCTTAAATGTAAAAACTCGTGACTAAAAATAGAGCAAAAATACTAAAAAAGCGTGTTTTGTTTGCATAGGCTAGTTACAATCGGCAGCCTAATGACTTAATAAAAAAGGGGTGAGCGATGAGGCGTGTTATTTTTAATCAAAAAGGAGGCGTGGGTAAGTCGAGTATTACAGTTAACTTGGCCGCCGTGAGTGCGAGTAAAGGCTTTAAAACCCTCGTTGTCGATTTAGACCCGCAATGTAATGCAACCCAATATTTATTAGGTGAAGTAGCCGAATACGCGCCCGATAAACCCGAATTACAACCTAATATTGGTCAGTTTTTTGCGCAAACGCTCAGTTTAAAAGGACGCGAAAAACCCTTGTTAGAATATGTGCATCCTACGCCCTTTGAAAACTTGCATGTTATTCCTTCTAATCCAGAATTGGGTGAAATTGAGCATTTATTACAAAGTAAGCATAAAATTTATAAATTGGCAGCAGCTCTTAAAGCTTTAGGGTCACACTACGATAATATTTTTATTGATACACCTCCTGCATTTAATTTTTATACTTTGTCAGCGTTAATAGCTTCGGAGAGGTGTTTAATTCCTTTTGATTGTGATGCTTTTTCGCGTCGTGCCTTATATACCTTGCTTGAAAACGTAGGCGAAACACGCGCCGACCATAATGCAGAGTTAGAAGTAGAAGGGGTGATTGTTAATCAATTTCAACCGCGTGCAACCTTGCCTATGCAGTTAGTGGCGGAGCTAAAAGAAGAAGGCTTGCCGATTATGCAAACTTATTTAGCGTCTTCGGTGATTATGAAAGAATCACATCAAAAAAGTATGCCGTTGGTGTTTTTGTCACCTCAACATAAATTATCCGAGCAGTATATGGCCTTGTTTGATGAATTGGCGGATGATTAAGGCTTCAACGTAGCTCAGCCACCACTAAATGCTCCCTGAGCGGAGTCGAATAAAGGGCGTTCTCTGAGCAGAGTCGAAGGGCAAAAACCTTACCCCAACCCTCTCCTAAATGAGGAGAGGGAGTTTTATTGCGTTAATTCATACTTAAACGTGAGGCACTGCCACCGTATAGTTTGTTATAACGACTCATGACGCGCTTAACATAGTCTTGGGTTTCGGCAAAGGGTGGAATGCCTTTATATTTGTCTACATTGCCTTCGCCAGCATTATAGCCAGCCAATGCTAATTCTAGGCTGTTAAAGCGTTTTAATAAAAAACTTAAATACTTTGTGCCACCTTGAATATTTTGAGTAGGGTCATAAACATCATCTACCGCAAAACGACGTGCCGTTGCAGGCATTAACTGCATTAAACCTTTAGCACCAGGTGCAGAGCGGGCGCGCGGATTAAAACCTGACTCGGTATGAATCACTGCTTTAACTAAACCTTTATCAATGCCATAAGTGCTGGCTGCTTGTGCAATCACCTCATCGTAAGCATCACGATTTTTACTAAAGCTTTGTTTAACAGCAAACTCGTCATTACCCCAATTTTTGTATTTATGCACATTGGTGTCGTCAAACCATGTCACTTTTTCAAGTTTAGTATAACGACCAAAATCATCACCACGCGGTTTACCACGGCCATCAACAACATTGGTAAATAAAATATTACCGTTGGTATCGCGGAATTTATAAATATTACCTGCCCATGCACCTGTAGTACAAAAGCTTAGGCTTAAATAGAGTGTAAAAATACGTTTGAGTGTCATTGTAATGGTCTTTTTATATATCAAAGTATGTTAACTATGTGTCTATTTTGGCTACTTTATTGAGATTAGACAAGTTTTTTTATGTCAACAGATTTTTGAGTAAAATAAGAGTTTGTCACAATTAAAAAATATATTGACTTAAAACAACAGATTAAAAAACAATCAAATAAAATTAAGTTAATATTGACATATCTTTTGCAAGCACTTTGTTTTAAAAAATCATAAATAATTAAAATTCTTTTATTGCAAAACATAACCAATTGATTTTAAAGTGCTTATTTTTATAGTTTAAAAAATGCACAATTTAACTCTAGCCCTTGATGTGTCTAGCTTTGTGCGAGGCTATGCCGAGTTATCCACAGAGTTATCCACAGGTTTTGGGGATAACTTTTTTAAAATAACTCAAGATGCACTATTGCTTGATAACTGCTCAAATAGAAAAAATAAGTAAATTTGGTGTGTTTTTTGCGCTGATTTTGGTTGACAAAGAAGAAGTGTGGTGACTTAGAGCGAATAAGCCTATTTTTGTTAAAAAAGAGCTGTTATCAAATAAAAATAATCTTCGACAACTGCGCTGTAAACAGACAAACTTTGTTTTTGTTGCCAATTAGCTGACTGGAAAAAAGAGCTTATGTTAAATCGTTTATGGCCAGCTTTGTTTTTGATGGCCTTTTTTAGTTGTTTGTATCAGGCGATATTGGGTCATCCCGAAGTTTTAGCGCAAACCATTGAGGCCAGTTTTAAAACGGCAAAATTGGCAGTCGAAATTGCCATTGGCTTGGTAGGGCTGTTGTGTTTTTGGTTGGGCTTATTTCAGATTGCCGAAAAAAGTGGCTTAACCGATAAACTCGCATGGTTGCTTACGCCCTTGTTTCAAAAGTTAATGCCCGATGTCCCCAAAGGACATCCTGCCATTGGCTCGGTGACGCTTAATATGGCGGCCAATCTGTTAGGTTTAGATAATGCCGCTACGCCAATGGGCTTAAAAGCCATGAAAGACTTACAAAGTCTTAACCCTAATCCTGATACTGCCAGTAATCCACAGATTCTATTTTTAGTGATTAATACCTCTTCTATTACCTTAATTCCTGTTAGCATTTTTATGTATAGAGCGCAATTTNNGGCATTTTGTTAGTGTCATGGATACAAAAGCTTGATGTGTTTAATCGAGTGGTGTTGGCGTATGTGGCAGGTTTTGCGGTTTTAATGGCAGGCTTGATTAGTTTGGTGGTTGGATTACCGCCAGATGCTCTTAGCGAACGCTCAGCTTTAATTGGTAATTTAGCGTTGTTTGGCATTATTGCGCTGTTTTTATTGGCAGGTTGGCGTAAAAAAGTCGCGTTATATGATGAGTTTATTGT